>JAQULN010000299.1 GCA_028718575.1 Candidatus Krumholzibacteriia bacterium
CCGCGCGAGCTGGGCCGCCTGCTGGCCGCGCTGCGCGAGGCCTTCCCCGACACCTCGTTCACCCGCGGCAGCTACGGCGACTTTCTCGCCGCCCTGCGCCGCGACCTGCCGGCCGAGCTGCCGGTCTGGCGCGGCGAGTTGCTCGGCGGCAAGAACGCGCTCATCCTTTCGGGCGTGTGGTCGTCGCGGCTGCCGCTCAAGCAAGCCAACGCCGCCTGCCAGGATCTGCTCGCCCACCAGCTCGAACCGCTGCTCGCGTACGCGCACTTCAATCACGGTCTGTCCGCTCGTTCCGACCTGGTCGACCTCTGCTGGCGCGAACTGTTGAAGAACCACGCGCACGACAGCATCGGCGGCTGTTCCGTGGACGCGGTCCATCGCGACATGCAGACTCGCCTCGCCGAAGTCCGCGAAACCGGCGAGCATCTGCTCGCGCGCTCGCTCGAGCAGCTCGCGCCCTCCTTCGGGCCGCGCCCGTCCGATGACCGCGAGACCGTGATTGCCGTCGCCAATGCGCTGCCCTGGCGGCGCACCGCGGTGATCGACCGGCTGGTGATCCTGCCGCCGCTGGGCTACGACCTCGACCGCCTGCAGCTCCTGGGGCCCGACGGCCGCCCGGTACCGTGGGTGGTCAAGTCGCGATGCTTCCTGCAGCGATTCTGGGGTGTCGACTATCGCAACGAGCGGCGCGCGGACGATCAGCGGGCCAGGCTGGCGACCTACCTCGAGACATTCGCCGACCGCATCGTCATGAGCGAGGCCGACCGCGACACCGAGCTGGTCGATTGCTATCTGGACATCCAGTTCCTGGCGCGCGACCTGCCGGCCTGCGGCCACGCCGTGTACCGGCTGACCGATACCGCCGCGGATGCGGGCGCGGCGGCGGCGCGAGCGGGCGAAGCGGCCGCCGCCCCGCTCGCGGCGGGCGAGCTGGTGCGCGCCGACGGCCCGGTCCTTACGAACGGCTATCTGCGCGTAACGCTGCACCCGGACGGGCGCTGCGACCTCGTGGACAAACGCAGCGGCTTGGAGTTCACCGGCCTGAACCGCCTCGAAGACACCGAGGACGCGGGCGACGAGTACGACTGGTCGCCTTGCCGCCACGGCCGCACCGTCTTCGCCGACGATTGCGCGGGCACGGTCACCACGACCGAGAACACGGGGTTGGCCGCCACGCTCGAGACGCGCTTCGTGCTCGAACTGCCGGCCGGCTTGATGGCGGACCGCGCCGCGCGCAGCCATGAGACGGTGCCCTGCCCGGTGACGGTGAGCGTGCGCCTGACCGCAGGCTCGGACACAGTCTCTGTGACCACACGCTTCGAGAACCGGGCTCGCGATCACCGGCTGCGCGCCTGGTTCCCGGCTGGCGTGCGCGCGGACCGGCTGGCCTGTGACGGCCAGTTCCTGGTGGTCGAACGGCCGCTGCGGCCGCCGCGCGGCGACGACTGGGCGCAGCCGCATCCGGGCACCTATCCGCAGCAGGAGTTCTCGCTGCTATGCGACGGCGGCGGCCGCGGTCTGGCCGTGATCGCCGACGGCCTGCCCGAGGTCGCCCCGCACCAGACCGCTGACGGGGTTGCGGTGCTGCAGCTCACGTTGTTGCGCTGCGTGGGCTGGCTGTCGCGCGACGACTTCCCGACGCGCCGCCAGACCAACGCCGGGCCGACCCTAGCCACGCCCGACGCGCAATGCCTCGGCTCGCATGAGTTCCGCTACGCACTGGCCCCGCTGGCCGGCGGCGACGACCGGCTGCGCTGGCGCACGCGCGAGTTCCTGAATCCGCCGCTTTGCCGCCAGGGCGTCCTCGCCGGGGCGCGCGACGGCGGCTCGCTGCTCGAGATCGACAACCCGGCGATCGCGGTCAGCGCCCTGCGCGTGCACCCGCGGCGCGACACCCTCGTCGTGCGCCTTTGGAATCAGACCGCCACAGCGCAGCGCGCGCGGCTGGTGACCGGGCGACCGCTGGCGGCGGTCTGGTCGCTGGATCTGCTCGACGAACGGCAGCAACCGCTGGTATCATCAACGGTCTCGGCGCGCGAGGCCGCGGTGGATCTCGCGCCGTATCGGATCGTGACCGTCGAATTGGTGTTCGGCGCGGGCAAGTTGGAGCCGGCCGCCTGACGATCGAGGAAGGATGGACATGCCCACGCGCCGCCAGTTCCTGACGACCTGCGCCCTGGCCGCGGCGGTGACGCCGCAAACCTGGCGGTCTGCGAACGCGGCGGCCGGCCACGGCGAACCGCTGGTCGTGAGCACCTGGAATTTCGGACGCCAGGCCAACGCCGCCGCATGGGAGATCCTGGCTGGCGGCGGCTCGGCGCTGGACGCCGTCGAACAAGGCGCGCGCGTGCCGGAGTCCGACCCCGACGTGGTCTCGGTAGGCCTGGGCGGGCTGCCCGATCGCGAGGGCCGCGTGACCCTGGACGCCAGCATCATGGATCATGCGGGGCGCGCCGGCAGCGTCTGCTTCCTCGAGCACTTCGAGCATCCCGTCTCGATCGCGCGGCGCGTCATGGAGAAGACGCCGCATGTGATGCTGGCCGGCGACGGCGCGCGCCGGTTCGCGCTCGCCGAGGGGTTCACCGAGCGAGACCTGCTCACCGAGAGCAGCCGCGCGGCGTGGCAGAACTGGCGTCGCGAAGCGCGCGAAGCGCCGGGCGCCGACTCCGAGCGGCACGACACGCTCGGGATCCTGGCCCTGGACCGGACCGGACGCCTGGCCGGCGCCTGCACGACCAGCGGCATGGCGTTCAAGATGTACGGCCGCGTCGGCGACTCGCCGATCATCGGCGCCGCGCTCTACGTGGACGGCAAGGTCGGCGCCGCGACGGCGACGGGTCACGGCGAATACGTCATGCGCACGGTCGGCAGCTTCCTGGTGGTCGAGCTGATGCGACAGGGGCGAACGCCCCAAGCCGCGTGCGAGGAAGCGGTCGCACGCATCGCTGCCGGCCTCGGCAGCGATCCGGGAGAGGTCCAGGTCGGATTGCTGGCCCTCAGCGTGGACGGCCGCCTGGGCGCGGCCTGCGTGCGCTCGGGGTTTCAGTACGCCGTCCGCGCCGACGCGCGCGACGAGATCGTGGACGTGGAAAGCTGGTTCGGCGTTGGTTGATACCGATCGCGCCGACCGGCTCGACGAAGCCGCCGACCAGTGGCGGCTGCTTCATGGCGGGCTGGCGGCGGGCGAAACCGTGCTTCTGACCGTGCGCAGTGGGAGCATGCTGCCGTGTCTGCCCGTCGGCGCGAAGATCGAGATCGCCGCCGTGGACGGCCGCCAGTGCCGCGTGGGCGACGTGGTCGTCTTTCGCCGCGCCGATCGGCTGATCGCCCACCGGCTGCTTTTCGGCTGGGGGCACGAACCAGGCAGCTGGTTTCTCGAACGCGGCGATGGCGTTTCGCCCGCCGGTCTGATCCGGGCGCGGACAATCCTGGGCAAGGTGGTGGCGCTGCACCGGGCCGACGGCCGACAACAGCGTCTGGACTGTTCCGGCGCACTGACGGATAATCTGCGGCGCGCCCGCCGCAGCTTGCGGCAATATCTCCTGGCCGGCGCGACGGCACCGCTGCGAAAGGCGAGACAATGGCTGCAAAGAATCAGTACCGGCTCAAGGTAGGACGCGTCGTCATCGGCTTGAACTGTCCGGACGCGGCCTACGCCGACTCTTTGGAGCAGTACTTCAATCAAACCAGCGACCCGCAGGCGCCGGACGTGGAACTCGATCTGAACCTCGTCGCGCACCACGACCAGCCGGCGATCCCGAGTTCCTTGATCTTGACCAAGTCCCTGCGCCCGGACGGATTCGACATCGCCGACGGTCTGATCAGCGGCTGCTACGATGCACGGAGCGGCAAAGGCGAAATCCACGTCAAGAACGTCCTGACCAGCGGACTCTTGACACGCGTGTTCGAGCAGATCCTCTACCAGGCCTGGCACTCGGGCCGGCGTCGTCTCAACTACGACGCCTGTCTGATCCACAGCGCCGGCGTGATCCAACGCGGCCGCGGCTTTCTCTTCGTCGGTCCGTCCGAATCGGGCAAGACCACGGTCGCCCGGCTCAGCAACCGCTACATCGTGCTCAACGACGAGATGAACCTGGTCGAGTTCCATCCCGACGGGCCGCTCCTGATCAGCACGCCGTTCAACGGCCACTTCCGCGACAAGCAGCCGGGCACGGCGCCGCTGGCCGCAATCTTGCTTTTGGAAAAAGGTCCCGCCCATCGCCTGGAAGCGATCGGGTGCGGCGAGGCCGCCGGCGCCGTGGCGGGGCAGATTGCGCCGCCGGTGGGACTCGACGACATCGCGAGCGTCGAGACGCGGGTGGCCATGCTGGATCTCGGCACGCGCCTGATTCAGTCGGTCCCGGTCAAGCGAATGAGCTTTCTGCC
>JAQULN010000300.1 GCA_028718575.1 Candidatus Krumholzibacteriia bacterium
GCACAACCTGATCGTGCTGGGGGCGACCGACGCGGACATGCTCGCCGCGGCGATCCATATCATCCGGATCGGCGGCGGTCTGTGCGTCTGGGCGGACGGCGAGGTCCTGGCCGATCTGCCTTTGCCGATCGCGGGCCTCTTGACCGACGACCCCGCACCGGAGGTCGTCCGCAAGCTGCAGAACGTTCGCCGGGCGGCGCATTCGCTCGGGACTGGCCTCGCCTGCCCCTTCATGACCCTGGCGTTTATGAGCCTTTCGGTGATCGGCGATCTCAAGCTGACGGACAAGGGGCTGGTGGACGTCACCGCCAACGCGCTGGTGCCCCTGTTCGCCGACTGACTCCTTATCAGATCAAGAGCAGGACGGCCGCAAGCGCGGCTAAAAAGTACATCGTGACGGGCAGTTCACGGCGGCGTCCGCCGGCGATGTAGAGCGCGGTGTGCGAGAGAAAGCCCCAGAGAATGCCCTGCGTGATCGAGAACGTCAGCGGGATCAGGACCATGGTCAGGAAGGCCGGCAGCGCGTCTTCCAGCGAGTGCAGCGGGACCTTGGTGATGCTCCGGAACATCAACGCGCCCACGAGCACGAGCACGGGGGCGGTGGCGATGGCGGGAACGGCGGCCGCCACCGGCGCCAGGAACAGGCAAGGCAGAAAACACAGCGCCGTGACCACCGAGGTCAGGCCGGTGCGCCCGCCGGCCTCGATCCCGGCCGAGCTCTCGATGTAGGTGGTTCCCGACGAGGTGCCGCAGAGACCCGCGCCGAGCGTGGCGAGGGCGTCGACGATGAGCCCCTGCCTGAGGTTTCGCGGTTGGCCGGTCTCGTCGAGGATGTCGCAGGCCTGCGAAACGCCGATGAACGTGGAGATGGAATCGAAGAGATCTGTGAACATGAGGGAGAACACGGCCGGCAGGAGGCCGATCTTCAGCGCGCCCCAGATGTCCAGCTTGAAGAAGACCGATTGGAAGTCGGGCGCCGCCACGAGCGATGCGGGCCGCGGAATCCAGCCGCAGACCAGCGCCACGGCGGTGACGAGGACCATGCCGGCCAAAAAGGCGATAGGGTTCTTGCGGCGCAGCAGCCAGATCATCACGAGCGCGCCGAGGACGGCGACGAGGATCTTCGCGTCCAGTTCCCCCAGCCGCACCAAGGTCACCGGATCGGCCACGATGAAACCGCAGCTCTTCAGGCCGATGAACGTCAGGAAGATGCCGATTCCCGCCGCGATCGCGCTCCGCAAACCCAGGGGAATGGCGCGAGCGATCATCTCGCGCAGCGGTGTGGCCGAGATGACGAGGAACAGGACACCCGACCAGAACACGGCGCCGAGGGCGATGGGCCAGGGAACCTGTTCCCCCAAGATGATGGTGAAGGTGAAGAACGCGTTGATGCCCATCCCGGGCGCCACGGCGAACGGCAGCCGGGCGTAGAGTCCCATCAGCAGCGTCATCAGGAAGCAGACCAGGACGGTCGCGGTCATGACGCCGCTGAACGCAAGACCGGTTCCCTCGGTGGCCAGGATGGCCGGGTTGACGATGACGATGTAGGACATCGTGAAAAAGGTCGTGATACCGGCCACGATCTCGGTCCTGAGGTTGACCTGCTGCGGGGATGTTTTCACTGCCGGCAACTCCGATCTCGGGCCGAGCGCCAGGCGGCCAGGACGCTCCCCGATGCTAGCATCGACGGCGCTTCTGATCTACCGCGAGTGCGGTCAGCGAGGCGCCTCTCGGCAGCGTTTATTTCCTCGCGCCCATGGAAACTAAAGCCGCCTTGTGCTAGAATCGACGGCGTAATCTGGGTTGCTTGTCCACACGTCCAAGAGGGAGGCATTCACTCAGCGAAAGGTCGTGTCATGCGCTGCGTCAGAATTCTCGCCTATATCATGCTGGCGCTGCTCCTGGGGAGTTCCCCGACGGCCGCCAACTGGCTCGGAAACGTCCGCTGCGAACACGCCTCGCATAGCTTCCTGCCCAACGGAGAGTTCACGCAATTCACCTGGGATTACAAGATCAGCGAGGCGGCCGGTGCCCGCTTCCAGGTCACGCCCATGGCCGGGGGTGCAACGGTTGCCGGCCATTCATGGAGCGGCAGCGCGGTCTATCCGGCCGGCACCGGCACGGCCACGAGTTGGTTCGCTTTCTGGTCCGACGCACATTACGTCGACCATGTGCGGATCGAGATGAAGTCCGCGGACTGGAGCACGGTGCTGCTGCAGATGGACCTACCCGTTACCTACCGGTACAGCGATCACGGAGTGTTCGGCTTGCAGCCGAGCCATACCTCACCGTCCTGGCTGCGGCACGGGCAGATTTTCAGCATCGGGTTCTCGGCGGTGATCGGCGGCGGTGCGACCGCCTGGGTCGTGGCGCGCCCGTTCACGAACGGCGCCCTCACGCCGGGTTACAGCGCCAGCGGCATGACCTCGATCGCCGGTACCGGCTCGGGTACGCAATGGTTCACCTTCAGTTCCGGCGATCGCCACGTCGACCAGATCCGCTTCCAGGTGTGGAATGTCGGCCAGACCGAGCTTCTGCTCGAGTTCTTCGTTCCCGTAGACCTCACCTGGGGTGCGCACGGCCTCAGCAACTTCGTCATTTCGGCTCCGTCGCCCGAGCACCTCGCCCACGGGCAGAACGTGACCGTGGAGTTCGACTACGCCACATCGGCGACCGGCGGCGTTTACATTTGGGCCTATCCGGCCGACGCGCCCGGTCATTCGATGCCCGAACACAACGGCGCGAGCAGTCCCCTGCTGACCGATACCGAGGGACATCTCTCGCGTTGGTTCAATTTCGCAGCCGGTGAGCACGATGTACCGTATATCTGGATCCGGATTGCGGAGCCCGGCACTTACGTCACGCTGTTCAGCGTGAATCTCCCGGTCGCGTACCACTGGGGCGAGCACGGCCTGCGGAACTTCGTGTGCGACATCGTGCCGCCGGCCGTGCTCGACGCCGACGAGCGCGTGTACGTGACCTGCGAGTACACGACGACTGAAGCCGGCGGCGTGCGGGTCTTCCTGTTGCCATATACAGATGGCCACCCGTCGCCAAACTACGCGGTCTCCGGCAGTCCGCTCTATCCAACTGGGACCGGCACGGCCACGAATTACTTCCGGATCTCGAGCGGCCAGGTGACGGTGGATCAGGTCCGCTACCGGATGACGACCGCGGATCAGAGCGCGATGCTGCTCGGTATCTTCCGCGACCATGGGCCTTTCTTCTACGGCGGTCCCGGCTTCGTGACGCCGGCCGGCGAAAGCCCGCCTCGCTTGGCGGTTCTCGAAGCGCCGTATCCGAATCCGTTCAATCCGACGGCCACCGTGCCATTGATCCTGTCCGCAGAACAGCACGTGCGTCTTGCGGTCTTCGATCTGCGCGGGCGGCTGGTGCGGACGCTGGTCGATGGCCCGCTGTCGGCGGGGCGCCACGAGATTGCGCTGCAGGCCGGCGACCTGGCGAGCGGCGCCTATCTCTGCGTGCTCACGGTGCGCGGCGAAAAGCAGGTCAAGCGGCTGGCGCTGGTGCGATGACGGCCTGCTGCCGGCTCGCTGCAGGCATGGCGCGGTTCCTTGCGCTGCCGGTCGTGGCGGAGATTTGTCTCGTTGTCGGGATTCATGCGTATTTGTATGCCAAGCTGATTTCTGCTACACTTGGAAACGCTCGACGAACCGGACGGCCCGACCGTCCCCTGGCCTGCGCCAATTTTGGGAGGATTCCATGCACTTTGCGTCCCGTCTCGCGGTCGGCGCCCTGCTGCTGCTGACCTTCTGCGTGACCGCCGCGGCCGCGGCCGCCGATTACTCGCTCGTCCGCGTCTGGTTCGACGGCGCCGACGGCGCCGCTTTCATCAAGGCCCATCCGGAGCTGGACGTGGCCACCGCCAAGCCGGGCTATTTCGTCGAGGTCGTCGCCACGCCCGCCACCATGGACGTGCTGCACCGGAGCGGTTTACGCCTCGAGGTCGTGCACGCGGATCTCGTTGAGTTCTATGCGTCGCGCATCCAGAACAAAGACACCAACTTCGGCGGCTGGCACACCTACAGCGAGAACATTGCCTACCTGGACAGCCTGCGGACCGAGTACCCCCATTTGATCAGCGCCAAGTGGTCGATCGGTCAGACGCACGAGCTGCGCAACATCTGGTGCGTGCGCCTGTCCGACAATCCGGACATCGACGAGGCCGGCGAGCCCGAGATCCTCCTGGACACGATGCACCACGCGCGCGAGATCATGGCCGGCGACTTCGGTTTGATGTTCGCGGATTACCTGTGCCGCAACTACGACAGCGATCCCGTCGTGACCTGGCTCATGGACAACCGCGCACTCTACCTGGTG
>JAQULN010000301.1 GCA_028718575.1 Candidatus Krumholzibacteriia bacterium
ACAGCGCCGTGCGGATCACCCACTTGCCGACGGGGGTCGTCGCCAGCTCGCAGCAGGAGCGCAGCCAGCACCGCAACCGCGAGCTGGCGATGACCATGTTGCGCACCAAGCTCTATATGCGGGCGCTGGAGGAGAAGCTGAAGGAACGGCAGGCCGCCGAGGATGCCAAACTGGAGATCGCCTGGGGCAGCCAGATCCGCAACTACGTTTTGCAGCCGTACACCAAGGTCAAGGACGTACGGACAGAGCACGAGGCCGGCAACGTCCAGGCGGTGCTCGACGGCGAGATCGACGATTTCATCGACGCTTATCTGCGCTACAAGAGCGGCGAAGTGATTCGCCGCGCGCAGGATTGACCCGTATCTCGGCAAAGGAACGACGCCCGTGACCGACCAGCATCCGGATCTGCCGCCCGAGACAAGCCCGCCGCTGCCCGACGGCGACGACCCGATCGCAAGCGGCACGCAAGGCCTGCGCAATATCCTGGCGGGCCGGCGCGAAAAGCTGGCGCGCTTGGCGGAATTGGGCCCGGTCTACCCGTACCGCTTCGACCGCTCCCATCGCTCCGATGAGATCCAGGCGCAGGCCGACCAACTGATCGCGGCGCAAACCCGCGTGCAGTACGCCGGCCGCTTGCTGGCCAAGCGCGGGATGGGCAAGACGTTATTCGCGCCGCTGGACGACGAATGGGGCCGCGTGCAGATCTATTTCAAGCGCGACGACCTCGGCCCGGAGCGCTTTCAGCAGGCGCAGAAACTCCTGGACATCGGCGACCTGATCGGTGTCCGGGGCTACCTCTTCCGCACTCGCACGGGCGAACTGACCATCCACGTGGAGGAGTTCGCGCTGCTCGCGAAGGCGCTGCGGCCCCTGCCCGAGAAGTACCATGACATGTCGGTCGAGCTGAAGAGCCGCCGCCGCTACCTCGATTTGGCGATGAACCTGGCCACTCGCCAGCGCTTCCGTCTACGGTCGGACATCCTGGGCGAACTGCGCCGGGCGTTCGCGGCCGAGGGCTTCCTGGAGGTGGAGACTCCGGTGCTGCAGCCGCTCTACGGCGGGGCCACCGCGCGTCCGTTCGTGACCCTGCACAACGCCCTCGACCAGGAACTCTACCTGCGCATCGCCGACGAGTTGTACCTGAAGCGGTGCCTCGTCGGCGGCCTGGACCGTGTTTTCGAGATGGCCAAGGATTTTCGCAACGAAGGGATGGACCGCACCCACAATCCCGAGTTCACCATGCTCGAGGCGTACGCCGCCTACTGGGATTACCGGGACATGATGGGTCTCAGCGAGCGCCTGCTGCGAAACCTGGCCGACCGCTTCGGCACGGCCGGTCGCGTGGTGTTCGGACCGCACACCGTCGATTTCACGACGCCGTTTGCCCGCGTCCGGTTCCTGGCGGCGCTCGGCGAGCGCTTGGGCGCCGATCCCGCCGCGCTGACCGACGCCGAGTTGGCCGCAGTGGCGCAGGCGCACGGGATCGCGCGCCGCCCGGGACAGGGCCGCGATCGTCTGCTCGACGAGCTGTTCTCCCTGCTCGTGGAGCCGGATCTCATCCAGCCGACCTTCGTACTCGACCACCCCCGCGAGCTGTCACCGCTGGCGAAAGCGCACCGGAGCGAAGCGGGCCTGGTCGAGCGGTTCGAGCTCTTCGTTTGCGGCTTCGAGCTGGCCAATAGCTTCAGCGAGTTGAACGACCCCGACGAACAGCGGCGGCGCTTCGCGGCGCAGCGCGAACTGGCGGCTGCCGGCGACCAGGAAGCGCAACCGCTCGATGAGGATTTTCTGGAGGCGCTCGAGTACGGCATGCCGCCCTGTGCTGGCATCGGCATCGGTGTCGACCGCCTGGTCATGCTCCTTACCGATTGCCATAGCATCCGCGATGTGTTGCTCTTTCCGGCAATGCGGCCCGAGGGACGCCAGGAACGCCCGGGCTACGCCGCCGAGTGGCAGCGCAAGGCGGAACCGCTCACCCGCGCCGAGGGACCGCTAGTATCTGCGGACCCGGACCCGGACCCGCGAAAGGACTAGGCTACTCCGCCGCCGGCCATGGGTGTCGCACGCTACATCGCTCGCCGCTATCAGCGCAGCCGCCGCCGCAGCCGCGCCCTCAGCCGAGTTTCGGTGATTGCGATCGGCGGGATCGCGGTCGGCGTCATGGTGCTGGACATCACGCTGGCCGTGATGAACGGCTTCCACGACGAGCTGCGGCGCAGTTTCGTCGACACCATGCCGATGATCACCGTCGCTTGCCACGCGCCGGCCGGCTTCAGCGATCTCGCGCGCGATCTCGCCGTGATCGACAGCACGCCGGAGGTGATCGGCGCCTCGCCGATGATCCGGCAGGAGGTCATCGTTACGCGCAAGCGGCTGCTTGGCAGCCCGCTCAGCCGGGGGGCCATCGCCTGGGGCGTCGATCCCGACCGGGTCGACCACGTACAGCCGTTCAGCCGGCAACTGCAGCCGGGACCCCAGGTGCTGGAACGTCTGCGCCAGCAGGCCGACGAAGTCCCTTATCTCGTCTTGGGCAAGGAATTGGCGCTGAATCTCTATGCCGGCCTCGGCGACACGGTCCTGGTGACCGCTCCCCGCGGCGAGATCGCCACCGGCGAACTCAAGGCGGAAACGCGGCCTTTTCTGGTGGCGGGATTTCTCTCCTCCGGCATGTACGAGTTCGACAGCCGTTTCCTCTATCTCGATCTGGTCGCCGCGCGCGACATGTTCGGCTACGATCCGCGGGGTGCCGGCCTGATCGGCGTGCGCGTGGCCGACATGATGCGAGCCGCGGCCGTGGCCGACACGCTCGCAGCGCGCCTCGGACCGGCCTACCGCGCGGTCGACTGGATGGCGCTCAACAGCACCATCTTTCGCTGGGTGCAGCTCGAGAAAGTCCTGATGTTCCTGCTCGTCGGTCTGATTATCCTGGTCGCGGCCTTCAACATCATCGGCATCCTGACGATGATGGTCGGCGAGCGCGGCCGCGAGGTCGGCATCCTGCTGGCGATGGGCGCCTCGACGGGGCAGGTGCAGCGCGTCTTCGTGCTCAACGGCCTGTGGTTCGGCTTCTGGGGCACGGCCGCCGGCAGCTTCGCCGCGTGGCTGGCCTGCCAGTATCTGGTCAAATTCGGCATCCCGATCCCGGGCGACGTCTACTTCGTGGACCGCCTGCCATGCATCCCCCAAACCGGCGATTTCCTGGCGGTGGCGCTGGCGGCCATGGCGCTCACGCTGGTCTCGACCCTGGTGCCCAGCCGCGAGGCTTCGCGCCTGGATCCCATGGAAATCATCCGCTATACGTAAAGGGTGACATGCTCCTGTTGGATGCCAAGGGCCTGGTCAAGAGTTTTCCCAAAGCTGGCGGGAACCTGGACGTTCTGCGCGGCGTCGATTTCCAGTGCGGCTCCGGCGAAGCCGTGGCGGTCATCGGGCCGAGCGGCGCCGGCAAGAGCACGTTGTTGAACCTGCTCGGAGCGCTGGATTGGCCCGACGCCGGGATCATCCATCACGACGGACGGCCGTTGCGCCGGCAGCGCCGGGAGATGACCCACTGGCGGCGCCACGTCGTCGGTTTCGTGTTCCAGTACCATTTTCTGCTGCCGGATTTCACCGCGCGAGAGAATCTGCTCGTCCCAGTGCGCGTCGTGAAGGAACCGTCGCGAGCGGACTGGCAACGCGCGGACGACCTCCTGGCGGCGATGGAACTGACCGACCGCGCCGACCATCGTCCCGGCGAACTTTCGGGCGGCGAACAGCAGCGGGTGGCCGTCGCCAGAGCGTTCATGAACCGGCCGCGGGTCGTGCTCGCCGATGAACCGTTCGGCAACCTTGACCGCACCAAGGGTTCGCGCTTGAGCGATCTGCTCTTCGCCCTGCGCGACCGCGAGCAATCCGGGTTGGTGATCGTCACCCACGATCCGGATCTGGCCCGGCGCGCCGATCGGGTCCTCGAACTGACCGACGGACAGTTGCGGCGCGTGACCTGATCCCGCGGGTCCGGGCGCGACCAAGGACGCGCGGTTCAAGGAGGTGGCGACGTGAAGTGTGATCGCTGCAACCAGCGCGAAGCGCAGATCAAGTTCATCGAGATCGAGGAAGGCGTCAAGCGCACGCGGTGGCTCTGCGAGGTCTGCGCCGCCGAGGAGGGGGCTGCGCCGCAACCCGCGCCGCCGGCCAGTTCGCTCACGGCCAGTCTGCAGGCGTTCCTGGGCGGCGCTGCGGCGGCGCCAGAAGATCCGGCGGCCGCGCTGGCCTGCCCGGCGTGCGGCGTGACGCTGGAGCAGTTGCGGGAAACTGGGTTGTTGGGATGTCCGCGGTGCTATACCCATTTTCGCTCGCAC
>JAQULN010000302.1 GCA_028718575.1 Candidatus Krumholzibacteriia bacterium
TTGTTCGCCGCCGCGGTCTATTTCGCCGGCTTCGGCCTGCTGGACGACTGGCTCAAGATCCGGCACCGCAATCCCGACCGCGGCCTCTCGCGGCCAGTGAAACTCGCCAGCCAGATCTTGTTCGGACTGGGGCTGGGCTTGTTCTTGGCGTGGCCCGACATTACGCCGTTTCCGCACCAGGTCGGCACGCAGCTGCAGATCCCGTTCCTGAAGGGCGCCGCGCTGGACCTGCGCTTCGGCATCCTCGCCTGGAGCGCCTTCTACATCGCCTACCACGTCAACGCCGTGAACATCACCGACGGCATGGACGGCCTGGCGACCGTGCCGGCGATCCTTGTCTTCGCCGTGGTCGCGACGTTCGCCTATATCGCAGGCAACGTGCAGCTCTCCGCGCACTACCTGTACGCCTTCATCCCGCGGTCGTCCGAGATCACGGTCTTCTGCGCGGCGATCATCGGCGCCGGGCTGGGCTTCTTGTGGTACGTCTGCCATCCGGCGAGTGTATTCCTGGGCGACACCGGCTCGCTGTTCATCGGCGGCGTCCTCGGCACCGCGGCGCTCATGATCCGCCAGGAGTTGGTCTGCCTCATCGCCGGCCTGGTCTTCATGCTCGAGCTGCTCTCGACTTTCGTGCAGGAGCAGATCGGTTTCCGCCTGCTGCAGCGGAGGATTCTGCCGCGCGCGCCGCTGCACCACGCGCTGCAGCATCGCGGCATGGCCGAAAGCAAAATCGTGGTAAGGTTCTGGATCGTCTCGTTGATCTGCGCGGCGTTCGCAATCACGACGATCAAGTTCCGCTGACGTTCCGTCGCTGGCCGCGGTTCAACCCAGCTTGCTCACCGGCGGCGCGTCGCGGTATTCGCCGAGTCGCAGCTTCAGCTTGATTTCCTCGTGGAGGCAGAACAGCACCGGCACCGTGAACATCGTCAAGAGCGCCAGGCTCATCCCGCCGACGCTCGGAATGGCCATCGGGATCATGATGTCGGCGCCGCGGCCGGTAGAGGTCAGAACAGGCAGCAGCGCGAGGATGGTCGTCGCGCTGGTCATCAGGCAGGGGCGCACGCGCCGCATCCCCGCGACGAGCGTCGCCGCCCGGAGGTCCGGCACCGTTACCGTACGGCGCTTCGCGAAGCTCTGCTTGAGATAGGTCGCCATCATCACACCGTCATCGACCGCGATGCCGAACAGCGCCAGGAAACCGACCCAGACGGCGACGCTCAGGTTGATCGGATGGAGCTGGAACAGCTGCCGCATGTTGACGCCGAAGATCTCGACGTTGGCGAACCACTCCTGACCGTAGAAGTAGATCATCACGAATCCGCCGGCCCAGGCGACCGCAATCCCGGCGAAGACCATCGCGGTCGTTGCCGCCGACCGGAACTGGAAATACAGAACGAGGAAAATAATCAGCTGGGCTGCGGGCAGCACGACACCGAGAGTTCGGGCGGCGCGCAGCTGATGCTCGTAATTGCCAGAGAAACGCCAGCTGACACCGGGCGGCACGATGAACTCGCCGGCGCCGGCCTGCGCTCGCAAGTAATCCCGCACCTGTTCGACGACATCCACCTCCGCCAACCCCGGCCGCGGCCCGAAAGTGATGTAGGCCGTCAGGAAGGTGTCTTCACTGCGGATCATTTGCGGACCGCGGGTATAGTGAATCGTCGCAATCTCGCCGAGGGGGATCTGCGCCCCATCTACCGCGGACACTAGCACGCGAGCCAACGCCTCCGGATCGTCGCGCAGCTCGCGCGGATACCGGACCCGCACGGGGTAGCGTTCGCGACCTTCTGTCGTGGTCGTGATCGCCTCGCCGCCGATGGCGACCGCGATGACGTCCTGCACGTCGCCGATGCTCAGGCCATATCGCGAGATCGCCGCGCGGTCGATCGCGATCTCCAGGTAGGGCTTGCCCTCGGTGCGATCGGCATTGACGGTCGCCGGGTCGACCGCCGGCACCTGCCGCACCAGGCTCTCGATCTCTACCGCCACGCGGTCGAGCGTCTCGAGATCCGGCGCGCGGAGTTTGATGCCCATGGCGGCTCGCATGCCGGTCTGCAGCATAACCAGCCGGGTCTCGATCGGCTGCAACTTCGGCGCGCTGGTGGTGCCGGTGAGATGGGCGGCCCTGGCGATCTCGTCCCAGATGTCCTGCGGGCTACGGATGTGATCTCGCCACTGCCGATAGGGCCGGCCGCGGCGAGACGGATCCGGGATCAGCTCGCCGCGCTCGTCGCGAACGAATTCGCCGCGCCGCCGGTCATAGCGGAAGTTGACGCGGCGGCCGCTTTCGTCGGTGATGTACTCCGATTTATAATCGATGACCGTTTCGATCATGGAAACCGGGGCGGGGTCGAGCGCCGTTTCCGCCCGACCGAGTTTGCCGGTCACGCTCGCGACCTCGGGTACGGCGGCGATGGCCATGTCCTGGTATTGCAGCACCTCGATCACCTCGGCTAGCGAGGCGTGCGGCATGGTGGTCGGCATCCACAGGAACGAGCCCTCGTCCAACGGCGGCATGAACTCGCGGCCCAAGCCGGGGAACTCATGCGCCGCCCAGACCCACGGCCGGGCGTGCGTGACCGTCTCGCGGGCCAACCCGACCCGCTGCGCGGCGGCGGGCAGCAAGCCGAAGACGCGTTCGAAACCCAGCCAGACGCAGGCGCCCAAGATCACCAGGGCCACGGGAAACGTGAGAAAGACCGCCTTGTGGTCCAGGCAGTAGCGCAGGATCGGCCCATAGGCCTTATGGAAGACAACGAAGAAAACCAGCAGTCCGCCAATGAGCACCGCCACGAAGACGCCGTTGCGCAGGAAGCCGCGCTCGGGACCGAGCGGTTCCCAGACGGACGTCAGAACCCAGCCGACCACGCTCACCGCCACGGCGCTGGCCAGCCACGGCGCGACCCGCAGCAGCCGGCGGCCGGCTCGTCGCGCGCGCGCCAGACCATCGCGCCGCGCGGGTGGCAGCCGATCGCTCAGCAATTGCCCGATGACGATCGCCAGGAGCAGCAGCCCGGACATCCAGACGAGCGGCCAGCCCTGCCGGCTGCCGATCGCCGTCACCAGCACGGCGACCACGCCCAGTCCGAAGCGCAGCCATCGCCGCGAGCGCGTCCATTCCGCGCGT
Organism: Candidatus Krumholzibacteriia bacterium; assembly: GCA_028718575.1. Taxonomy (GTDB): domain Bacteria; phylum Krumholzibacteriota; class Krumholzibacteriia; order LZORAL124-64-63; family LZORAL124-64-63; genus Glo-17. The sequence continues at coordinate 3,128 of JAQULN010000302.1, forward strand.
GCCGCGATGAGCAGATGCGCCGCCGCCGGCACGATGGTCAACGCGACGACCACCGAACCGATCAAGGCGAAGGTCTTCGTATAAGCCAGCGGCGTGAACATCTTGCCTTCGGCCCCCGTCATCGTGAAGACCGGCAGGAAGCTGATGACGGTGGTGCTGACCGCGGTCAGGATCGCCGAGCCGACTTCGCTGCTTGCGCGGTAGACGATCGCCAGCGGCGGCTCATGCGGCGGCGCGTCCTTGACGTGTTTCAGCACGTTCTCGGTGACGATGATGCCCATGTCCACGATGGTGCCGATGGCGATGGCGATGCCTGCCAGGGCGACGACGTTGCTGTCGACGCCGAACTGCTTCATGAAGATGAAGCACATGAGCACCGCCAGCGGCAGCATGGCGCTGATGACGAGCGAGCTGCGGAGGTGCAGCATCATCGCGATCACGACGATGATCGTCACCAGGATCTGCTGGATCAGCGCGTCGCTGAGTGTGCCCAGCGTTTCGTAGATCAGGCCGGTCCGATCGTAGAACGGCACGATCTCGAGCTGGCTGATCGTCAACCAATGCGGCCAGGCGTCGCGCGGATTGACCCGCAGCCAGCCCAGCCAGGCGGCGTGGTCGAGGACCGCGGCGCCGGCACCGGCGAAAGCCGTGAAGCCGTGGCGTTGCGCGAATCGTTCGACGTCCGCCGTGCCGATCTGCGTCCAGTCGACGACAACCTTGGCGGCCAACCCGGGGCCGATCTCCGCTATCCTGGCTTTGACGTTCTCGATCGCCTGCAGCGGGTTGTAGCCTTCACGGACGACGACAACGCCGCCGACTGCCTCCGCGCCGGATTGCGTGAGAACGCCGCGGCGCTCGGCGGGCCCCAGTCCGACGACGGCGACATCGCGGATGCGGATCGGCACGCGATCCTGGCCGACCGCGACCACCGCCTCCTCGAGGTCCTGGACACTCTTGATGAAACCGACTCCGCGCAGGACATACTCGACGCGGTTCATCTCGGTCACCCCGGCGCCGACATCGAGGTTGCTCCTGGCGACGACATCGAAAACCTGGTGCAGCGCGACGCCGTAGGCGCGCATCGCGTCCGGATCGACGTCGACCTGATACTCCTGCACGAAACCGCCGATGGACGCGACCTCGCTGATGCCCTCGGCCGCGAGCAAGCCGTACCGAACGTACCAGTCCTGAACGCTGCGCAGTTCGTG
>JAQULN010000303.1 GCA_028718575.1 Candidatus Krumholzibacteriia bacterium
CGCCGGTATCAGGCACCATCGTGGCGGTATCGGCGCATACCGGCCGCATTCTGCTGGAGGAACCGGGCGCGGCGTTGGAGATCCAGGCGTTTCTGCCGGGCGTTGTCACCGAGATCGTGCCCGAGCGCGGCGTGACCGTCGCCGGCGTCGCTGCCCGCGTAGCCGGCGTGTTCGGGGTGGGCGGCGAACGCCACGGGTTGCTGCGCGCGGCGGTCGGGCGGCCGGAAGCCGTGCTCGACGCCGCGCAACTCGACCATGACGTGGCCGGACAGGTGTTGATCGGCGGCGCGCTCGTCACGGCGGACGCCCTGCAACGCGCGGCGGCGCTGAACGTCGCCGGCCTGATCACGGGTGGGATTCACGATCGTGATCTGACGCGATTCTTGGGCCGGGAATCGGTGCTGGCCGATACCGCGGGCGTGGCGGCGCCGCTGACCTTGGTCATCACCGGGGGTTTCGGGCGCGTGCCCATGGCGGCCGAGACGTTCGCCCTGCTACAGAAGCACATCGGCCGGCGCGCCTGTCTGGTCGGGCGCACCCGCGTTCGCGCTGGCGCCGAACGGCCGGAGGTGATCATCCCTCTTGCGGGCGCCGCGGCGACGGGGCCCGCGTCCCGCGCGGTGACCGGACTCGCTGTCGGTTGTCGCGTGTTGATCGTGCGGCAGCCCTGGTTCGCGCAGGAGGGGTATGTCGGGCGGCTGCCGGACGAGCCGCGGCGGATCGAAAGCGGAGCCTATTGCCTGGTCGCCGAAGTCGATCTGCCCGCGGGCGGCACGGTCCAGGTGCCGCGGGCGAACCTCGAGATTCTCGCGGGACCCCGCAGCGAGGCGACGTCATGAGCGGATGGTGGAATCCCACGCTTTGGAATCTGGCGCTCGCAACGGCTGCGATCACCGCGGCGATCGTCTGGGGCATTGTGCGGACCCGCCGGCGCGGTCTGCCGGCCGTGCGGCGCATCGCGGGTGTCGCGGCGATCGAGGCGGCGATCGGCCGCGCCACTGAACTGGGGCGGCCAGTTCTGTACGTGGCGGGGACCCAGGATCTCGACGACGTGCAGACCGTCGCCAGCCTCGGCATCCTGAGCGCTGTCGGTCGGTTGACCGCCCGCCATGGCTGCCAACTCGTGATGCCGACGACGCGCAGCCTGGTGCTGGCCGCGGCGCGCGAGATCCTGCGGGAGAGCTACACTGCAGTCGGTCGTCCCGACAGCTACGCGCCGGACATGGTGACCTACATCTCGGACGATCAATTCGGTTTCGCGGCGCGCGTCGACGGCATGATTACGCGTCAGCGGCCCGCGGCGTGTTTCCTGCAAGGCGCTTTCTACGCTGAATCCCTGCTCCTGGCCGAAGCCGGCGCTCAGGCCGGCGCGGTGCAAGTCGCCGGGACGGGTATGAGCCATCAGTTGCCGTTTCTGGTGGCGGCGTGCGATCACGTTCTGATCGGCGAGGAGTTCTTCGCCGCCGAGGCCTATCTCACGCGCGATGCCGACAAGTTGGGCAGCCTGCGCGGACAGGATCTCGTCAAAGATGCGGCGTTGGCCGTCCTCGTCGGCGGCGCCGTGCTCGTGAGCGCCGCCGAATTCGGCGGCTGGCGCTGGTTGGCGGCGCTGCGGGACACGTTGCTGCGCCTCTTGCAGGTTTAACCCGGATCATTCATGAAGGACCGGCGGCGACAACGGAGACGGAGAGCGGCATCATGAAGCGCCTATTGCCCAAAGTGATCACGTCCGGCGTGGGAATTCTGTTGATCCTGACCGCGTTCGGCGCGCGCCCCGGCGACGGCGGCGCCGGTACCTGGCCGGTGCGGGTGTTCGATTACGTCGATCGGAACTTCACCGTCTGGTTCAACATCCTGGCCGTGTTCGCCTTCATTCTGGGCGGCGCCAGTCTGTTGAAGGGTCACATGCAGCGCGTCATGCAGCGGCGACCTGACTGGCCGTATTCGGTGATCACGCTGGTTTCGTTTATCGCCGTGCTGGTGATCGGTCTCGGCAAACTCGGCGGCCCGCCGGGATTGCAGGGCGAAGTCACTGACCCGGCGGCGTGGTTGATGGTGGTCTTCGCGGCGATTTACGAACCACTGATGGCGACGTTGTTCTCGTTGCTGGCGTTCTTCGTCGCCTCGGCCGCCTACCGCGCCTTCCGTTTGCGCTCGCGCGAGGCGAGCGTCCTGCTGGGCGCGGCGTTTGTCGTCTTGCTGGGGCGCACTCCGCTCGGAACCTGGCTGAGCGATCTGTTGCCGCGCGGTCTTTCCTTCCTGCGGATCGATACGTTGAGCATGTGGGTGATGCGGGTGCCCAACGTGGCGGGCCAACGGGCGGTGTTGATCGGCATCGCCGTGGGCGTGGCGGCCCTGACGCTGCGCATCCTCGCCGGCCGCGGCAGCGTCGAAGGGGATCGGATATGAGGCGCGCAACGGGCGTAGGCATTTTGGAGGGGTTGGGGCGGCTCGACCGGCGCTGGCTTTATCTGATGCTCTTCGTGGCGCTGGGCGTCACGCTCGTCGCGCGGCCTCTGTTACCGGAGTCGCCCTCTGTCTTTACGCGGCCGGTCTTTGCGCGTATCGAATCGCTGGCGCGCGGGGCGCCGGTCCTGGTCGCCCTGGATTACAGCCCTGCGTCGGCGCCCGAGATCGAGCCGATGGCTCAGGCGCTGACCAGGCATTTGTTCTTGCAGGGCGCGCGGCCCGTCTTCGTGACGCTCTGGCCCGAAGGCAACAACATGTTGCAGCGGCTGCGGGAACAGGTGTTCGAGCCGGAGTTTCCCGACCTCGTCGAGGGCATCGATTTCGCCGCGCTTGGCTACAAGGCGGGGGGCCGGATGGTGATCAACGCGTTGCGCCAAGATCTCAGGTCGATGTACACGGCGGATCTGCGCGGTGTCCCGCTCGATTCCTTGCCCGCGCTGGCTCATGTCGCGCGCCTGGACCAATTTCCGCTGATCGTCGCCTTGTCCGGCGGCACGCCGGGGTTGAAGGAATGGGTGCTCTACGGCGGCGATCCGACCGGCACACCGGTCGCCGGGGGTTGCACCGGCATCGGCACACCTGAATTCCTCGCCTATTTCCCGGCTCAACTGCTGGGGCTGCTGGGCGGGCTCAAAGGGGCCAGCGAGTACGAGGCGGCGCTGGCGGAACGATACCCCGCGCTCGGCATTCCGCGTCGCGCCGGCCGCGCGATGGGACCGCAGACCGTGGCTCATGTGCTGATCCTGTTGTTTCTGGTCCTGGGCAACCTGAGCTACCTGCGGCGACGCGGGCCGCGCCGGGACGGGAGGCGAACATGAATCCCGAACCGGCGCTCAGCACCAGCGTGGAGGTCTGGATCGGCGCCGCGCTGTCGCTCATGGTGCTGAGCTTTCTCTGGCGCGACAATCCCTGCTACAAGGTGGCCGAACATCTGTTCGTCGGCGTCTCGGCGGGTTACTGGATGGTCATGGGTTTCTGGTCGACCCTCTGGCCGAATGCGATCGTCAAGCTGGTGCCGACCGCGGCCCGCGTAACCGACCCGACGGCGGGGCTGCCAGCGCGCGAACCGCTGATCGTGATCCCGCTTGTTCTTGGCTGCCTGATGCTGCTGCGCCTGTGGCCGCGTCTGGCCTGGCTCGGCCGCTGGCCGACCGCATTCGCCGTCGGTACTACCCTGGGCTACAATCTCGTGCGCTATATTCGTTCGGATTTCTTGGCGCAGTTGCACGCTGCGGTTGCGCCGGGTCTGGTGATCGCGGGCGCGGACGGCGCCGTCAATTGGGCGGCGACGGTCGATCAGTGGGTGCTCCTCGCCGGCACGGCGTGCGCCTTGGCCTATTTCACCTATACCCGGGGCGGCCAGGGTTTGCGCGGCGGCATGGCGCGCACAGGACTCATGGTGTTGATGGTCGCCTTCGGTGCGAGTTTCGCGTACGCGGTCATGGCGCGGGTCGCGGTTCTGGTCAGCCGGCTGCAGTTCCTGCTGGGTGACTGGCTGGGGCTTGTCTGATCTCGCCGGGCGACGAGCGGCTTGATTCGGCGGCGCTGACGCGCTAGACTGCTGGTGTCTCAACGATCACGTCATCCACTACTGGAGCAACCATGCCGGCGGATTTACCGGGTCTGGCTCAGCAAATCGCACACTTCGAATCAAGGCTGCAAGCGGATCCTGCGTCGCGGGTCTTCTTGCCGTTGGCTGACCTCTATCGACGGGCCGGTGAGCTGGACAGGGCGAGGCAGCTCTTGAGTGAAGGACTGGCCAACGATCCCGATTTTCTGTCGGCGCGGACGGCGCTCGGCGAGGTGCTGATGCTCCTGGGGCAAGCCACGGCGGCGCGCATCGAATTGCAGGCGGTG
>JAQULN010000304.1 GCA_028718575.1 Candidatus Krumholzibacteriia bacterium
GACAGCGGGATGCTGCCGTGGCTTTATGTCCTGCAAGAAATGGCCGCCACAGGCCAGTCGCTGGCCGCGCTGGTGGGCGCCATGCAGGCCGCGTACCCGGCGAGCGGGGAGATCAACCGCCGTTTGGCTGATCCCGCCGCGGCGATGGCGCGCGTCGAGGCGCGGTATGCGGGCAGCGCCCTGCGGTTGGACCGAACTGACGGTCTGTCTTGCGAATTCGCCGACTGGCGTTTCAACCTGCGGCAGAGCAATACCGAGCCACTGCTGCGCCTGAACGTCGAGAGCCGCGCCGACCGCGAGTTGCTACAGGCTCGGACCCGCGACATTCTAAACCTCGTGGATGGGTGACGGCCGCCGCCCGTCAACCGCGCTCGCCGTCGATTCCGCCGGCGGCCTGCCGTTGGGCAACGAGCGTCTCGATCGTCGCCAGCCGGCGGATGAGCTGGGCCTGGCGTTCTTTCACCTGTTGGGGATCGAGGGCAGCGGTCGGCTCGGCCAACGCCGCGATCGCCGCCAGTGTTCGGCCGTGCGCGCGATGCAAGGCGGGGAGGTCGGCGTCCGGCGGAATCGCACCGGTTTCCGGTTCGGCTGGTTCTGCCGCGACCGCGGACGCCGCCGCGGCGGCTGCGCTTCCGTCGCCCGCGTCCGCCGAAGTCAGACTGTACGGTTGCTGCGCCAGAACGCGATACGGCACGACCACGGTCTCGCGCGATTCTGTCCGTAACGTGACGGCGCCCCAACCCAGGTCGGCCACGGTTCCGCGACGGCCGCCGACTTCTAACACGTCGCCCGCGCGGAGACGGCCGCCGGCTCGCATCAGCAGAGCGAGGACGAGATCGCGCAGCAGGGAGGCGGCGGCCCAGGCGACGGCAACGGCCACTACCAGTCCGAACAGACCCAATAAGCGTCCCGGCAACAGCCAGGTCCAGGGATCCAGTAGATTCGCCATGGCAGTCCCTCGTCATGGTGATCGGCGGCGGGCTCGAGATCGATCGACCGTTCTTGATGTCCCCAGATCCGGCGTCGCGTGGCTGCCGGTGGGACGTTGCGCAGCCAGCTTATCCGCGGCCTCGGCCGGTTGTCACCGGGAAATGGAAGGCGCCGATGGCTGGTGAACCGGATAGAATTTCTCTGTTGCATGCTGCGATAAATTGTCGTATCCTCCCAGCGCATGGCAAAGGGTACGATCATCGTATTCGTTCCGATTTTTGTTCCGAGTTGGAGGGAGGGAAAGAATGAATTTTCATAAGGCTTTGTTGATTGTCGCGTTGGCGGCCATCATGGCGCCCGGGTTCGCCAGTGCCACCCACCTCGTGCGCGTCGACGGGTTTGGCGACTGCGACGGGTGGTTCCTCGGCTTCCAGATCCACTTCCGGTCGACGGTCTTCGAGGTAAACGCCGAATACCTCGTCGAACTCGTCGATAGCGAAGATAATCTGCTCGAATACTTCTCCTGGAGCGGCGTTCTCACCCGGCCTCCGCTCGGCCCGCAGGCTCAGTTCTTCACGTATGTGGGGGAATGGACGGTTTTTGCGCCTGCCGGCAGCTATTTCGTCCGCGGCTGGGTCGCGTTCTCGGCTCCCTGGGAAGGTGGCGTGGACGAAGGGAGCCTCGGATTCGAATCAGCGCTGGCTTGCGCGACCGTCGCGACCGAGGAGCAAACCTGGAGTGCCATCAAGGAGCTATTCCGCTAACTGGAACTGGCGCAACCATTAAATGGAATCGAAGCACGGGCGGGATCGAGCAGATTCCGCTCCTTTTTTTTTCGTCTTCGCCACGCTAGAAAAATGACTAAATAATTCTTTACACGGGCCGATGATACCATTACCTTGTTCCCAAGCATATGGCCGGGGCCGACGTGATTCCAGACGGCTCAGGGCGAGGGCCACTGGAACGGCACCGGCCACCCATCTCGAGGCCGGGATCCTGGATGTCTCGACGGCTTTGGGCGAGAGCCGGCGTGAAGGGGGTCCCGGCCTTGACTTATTGATCCGCATCAGCACTTGATCCGCGTCAAAAAATGCCGGCGAAGTGCCCGTCGCTCATGAGGGTGACAGAACCGTCGGGGCCGTCGAGCACGACGCGCCGCACCTTGACGAGCGGCTGGACCTCGGGGATATAGACCCGATCGAGATGAATAACGGCCGCGGGCGAAGAGAAATCCGCCGGCCCGACGACCCCGCCGAAATGGTCGCTGCGTCCGAATGCGATATGCAGGCCCAGCTTCTCGTCCAACAGGATGCTGCCGCAGGGGCGCAGACCGAAATCGCCGAGCACGCCGAGTCCAAGCTCGGCCAGGTTCGCGTACGCCGGTTCACGAACGAAGTGCTCGCGCTCGGCTGCGACGAGCGGCCCATCGCCGCGCACGGCGCGGACGCGATTGCCGGCGATATCCAACAGCGCCACGTCCGGGCCGAGTTGGACCGGTAAGACCCCTTCGGTGCGGCTCGGATCGCCGGTGACCTCCCCTTCGTACGGCACGATGTACGCTTCGCCGGAAGGCAGGTTCCCCGCCACCCCGTTGACCGGGAACAACCCCCCCGAAGCATGGCCGAGGCGATGGCGCAGGTCCAGGACCAGTTCGTGCGCGCCGGCCGCGGTTTCGGTCACGACCGTGCATGCCACGGCTGCGTCGCACAGACCCTTGAGAAGCTGAACGCGGCGGTTGATCTCCCCATAGTCCAGCTTCAACGCCGGCAGCATGCTCGACAGAAACCCCGGCATGGTCGCGGCGCGGAAGCCGCCGCCGCGAGCGGCGACTTTGAGCGGTGCCGTGGCTGACAGCTCGGTCGGCGCAAGAACGAGGGTATGGCCGGCGAAGAGCTCGCCGAACGGAGTGAACGGGCGGCCGGCCAGTTCCGCGGTATGGTCGGGCACCCAGTCCGCGGCGCCGACCACCGCCGCGGGCGGCAGATCCGCGTTATTGCCGCCGACGTTGGGGTACCAGGCCAGCGTGACGCGATCAAGCCGGAGCGCTTCCCGCTCGGCGGCGAGCTTGGCAGCCCAGTCGGCGGCGAGGCGCCGGCGAGCCCGCCAGTCAGCGTGATCGGGCCGGCGCGCGTCCGGCAGGTCGACCATGAGCAAAAGACCGCGATCGGCCGGTCCGGGCGCGAAGACGCGCGTGATCAGCTGGCGCAGGTCTGCGCGGGACAGAGTATCGGGCATGGTTTCGTCTCCGAGAAGTTGGACGGCGCGCTTGCCATCGTTGCACTGGTCTCGTGGGGCGTCTTGCCCTATGCTGGCACGCGGCGAACGCCGCCGCAAGCGAACGATAGCGCGCGATGGCGCCGCGGTGCCGGCGCAACCGGAGGCCCAGCGACCGCCGTCGACAGTCGATCCAAATCGTTGGCCAGGACCAAGGATGGTTGTCCATGTCGGAAATCAGCAGGGAAAGCAATCTCGCGCTCTTCATCGATTTCGACAATGTCGCGTTGGGCGCGCGCGACTCCCGCCAGCGTTTCGACGTGCGCCTGCTCATGCAGCGGGTACTGGAAAAAGGCAAGATCGTGGTCAAGCGCGCCTATGCCGACTGGCATTTCTATAAAGAGCACATGACTCCGTTGCATGAAGCGGCCATCGAGTTGATCGAGGTGCCGACGCCGAAGATAAGCGGCAAGAACAGCGCCGACATCCGGCTCGTGGTCGACGCCATCGACCTCTGCTACGCCAAGAGCCATATCGACACGTTCGTGATCGTCTCCGGCGATTCTGATTTTTCGCCCCTGGTCTCAAAGTTGCGCGAGAACGACAAGCGGGTCATCGGCATCGGCGTGCGGTCGAGTTCCAGCCATCTTCTGATCGCCAACTGCGACGAGTTCATCTTCTACGACGATATCTACCACTCCGCCGTCAACAAACTGACCGAAACGGTGTCGTCGGTCCCGCAGGACAAGCGCCGGCTCTTCGAGTTCCTGCTGCAGACCACTCAGAGCCTGCTGCAGGAAAGCCGCGGCGTGCTCTACTCGTCGCTCATCAAGGACACCATGAAGCGCAAGCAGCCGGAGTTCAACGAGGCGAACTACGGCTACACGACCTTCGGCGAACTGCTCGAAGACGCGCGCGATCAGGGCCTGCTCGATGTCGAACGCGACAACCGGGCGGGCGGAACCCTCGTGGTGCTGGGCCTGGGCAAGGTCGAAGTCGGGCAGGAACTGCCGGTGGCCAGAGCGCCGCGCCGAGCCGGCCGCAGGCGCAGCCGCAAGAAGACGCGGCTTCCGGCAGGGGCGGGACCGTCCGCCGCCGCGCCGGCTGGGAAGCCGGAAACGGCGGCGTCAGCGGCGGGGGAAGCCGCCGCAGCCGAGCCGCCCG
>JAQULN010000305.1 GCA_028718575.1 Candidatus Krumholzibacteriia bacterium
CAGGCGCGCCACGGCCGCCGGGTCGGTGGTGCCGTCGGCGGCCGGCGGCGCCTCGACGATCTGCACGTCGAACCCGCGCAGCATCGTCGCGGCGACGCGGCGCCAGCGCGGATTCAACAGGACCGGCAGCACGACCTTGCGCTTGCGGCGCGCACCGATCGCCAAGATCAGCGCCTCGCCCAGCGCCGTCGCCCCGTCGTACATGCTGGCGTTGGCGACCGGCAGGCCGGTCAGGCGCGTGATGAATGTCTGCCACTCGTAGATCATCTGCAGCGTGCCCTGGCTCACCTCCGCCTGGTACGGCGTGTAGGCGGTCAAAAACTCGCTGCGGCAGGCGATGGCGTCGCAAGCTGCCGGGATGATGGCATCGTAGATGCCGCCGCCGAGGAAGGAGACCAGGTCGGCCTGGGTGATGTTCTCGCCGGCCAGGTCCTGCATGAACCGGCGCACCTCCTCCTCGCTGAGACCGCGCGGCAGGTCCAGTTCGCCGCGCAGACGGATCGCGTCCGGCAGGGTGGCGAAGAGATCTTCCACCGAGGCGGCACCGATCACCGTGAGCATCGCTCGCACGTCTTCGGGCGTGTGCGGAACGTAGGGCATGATTCCTCCGGGCTGTTGGTTGCGGCAGCCGACCCCTTAACCGAGCAGGTCTTCGTAAGCCGCTGCGTCCAGGAGCGTATCGAGCTCCGCGGGGTCGACAAGGCGAACCTTCACCATCCAGCCGTCATCCAGGGGGCTGTTGTTGACCAGGCCGGGGTCCGCGTCCAGCGCGCCGTTGACCTCCACGATCTCGCCGCTGACCGGCAGATAGAGTTCGGCCACGGCCTTGACCGATTCGATCGAGCCCACCGCATCGCCGGCGGAGTACTCGGTGCCAACTTCCGGCAGATCCACGTACACGATGTCGCCCAGCTCGCCGGCGGCATGATCGGTGATGCCCACGGTGGCGATGTCGCCCTCAACCTGCACCCACTCGTGGTCCTGGCTGTACTTGCGATCGTCGGGAATCATGCTCGCTCCTTGGGTTTGCCTGTCACCAGGACTGCGTACGTTCGGCGCGCGGGTCACCCTTGACCCGTGCCGCCAGGAACGGCAGCGCGACCGGCCGCGTCGCCAGCCGCTTGCCGCGGACGTCGACCGTCAGATCCGCCTCCGCGTAAGCCGCGTCGACCAGCGCGATCGCCAGTTTGCGCGCGAGGGTCGGCGCGAACGTGCCGCTGGTGACATGGCCGACCTTGCGCTCGCCGGCCAACACCGGCGAGCCCTCGCGGGCAAGCGGCCCGCCCAGCACCTCCAGGCCGAGCAGGCGTCGCGGCAAGCCCGCGGCCTTCAACGCCGCCAGCGCCTCGCTGCCGATGAAACCGCCCGGCTTCTTGAGCTTGACCGCCCAACCAACGCCCGCTTCCAGCGGGGTCCAGTCCTCGCTGAGCTCGTGGCCGTAGAGGCAGTAACCCGCCTCGAAGCGCAGCGTGTCGCGCGCTGCGAGACCGATCGGCGCGACGCCGAGGTCGCCGCCCTTGGCGACCAGTTCTTGCCAGACCGGCAGCATGTCGGAGACCGGCAGGTAGAGTTCGTAGCCGTGCTCGCCCGTGTAGCCCGTCCGCGAAACGATCCATTCGCCGCCGGGCCCGGCCGAGCGGAAATGCGTGTAGAACTCCAGCGCCGCGATGGCAGCGGCGGCGGACCGGAGTTGCCCGAGCCGGCCCATCAGTTCGCGGCTGTCCGGTCCCTGCACGGCGATCAGGCCGGTGCGGTCGCTCGCGTCGTCGAGGGTCACCCCGCGCGGCGGCAAGTGGCTGCGCAGCCAGGCGGCGATCTTGGCGTGGTTGGCGGCGTTCATGACGATGAGCCAGCGCTCGCCGTCGAGGCGGTAGACGAGCATGTCGTCCAGACAGCCGCCGCGCTCGTTGCACATCGTCGTATAGACGACCTTGCCCGGGGCGATGCCGTCGATGCGGTTGGTGATCAGCCCGGAGATCCACTGCTCGGCGTCCGGGCCGCCGACGTAGACTTCGCCCATGTGGGTGATGTCGAAGAGACCTACGCGCTCGCGCACCGCCGCGTGCTCGGCCAGCACGCCTTCGTACTGCACCGGCATGGTGTAACCGGCGAACGGCACCATGCGGGCGCCGTGGTCTTCGTGCCAGGTGGTCAGCGGTGTGGTCTTGAGCGATGTCACGGCGTCCTCCTGCAGCTGGTTGGCGATTGCCGGCGGCAGCCCGGCCGCCGGCCGCATGACGCGCCGAAATCTAATCCGACCGCTGGCGAAAACCAAGCGCGTTCACGGGCCGCGCAGACTACGCCGGCGCGACATACCGGCGCAACATGGCTCCGGTGTACGACCGCTCGCAGGCTGCCACGGTGCGCAGGTCGCCCGCCACCACGAGTTCGCCCCCGGCGGCCCCACCCTCCGGGCCGAGATCGATGATCCAATCGGCCCGCCGGATGATCTCCGGATTGTGCTCGATCACGACGACGCTGTTGCCCTGGTCCAGCAACCGGGCCAGCACCTGCAACAAGCGGTCGACATCGCAGAAATGCAGTCCGGTCGTCGGCTCGTCAAGGATATAGAGCGTCGAACGCGCGCCGCCGCGCGCCAGTTCCTTGACGAGCTTCAAACGCTGGGCCTCGCCGCCCGAAAGCGTCGCGCCGGTTTGACCAAGCCGCAGATAGCCGAGTCCGACCTCCTGCATGGTCGCCAGGATCTTGCGGCACGACGGCACCGTCCCAAGCAGCGCCAAGGCCTGCTCCACACTCATGTCCAGCACCTGCGCGATGCTGCGGCCCTTGAAGGTGACCTCGAGGGTTTCGCGGTCGAATCGCCGGCCGTGGCACTCGTCGCACGGGACCTCGACGTCGGGCAGGAAATCCATGGTCAGGCGGCGCACGCCGGCGCCCTCGCACACGGCGCAGCGGCCGCCGGCCGTGTTGAAGCTGAAACGACCGGCGCCGTAGCCGCGGATCCGCGCCAGGTTGGTTTGCGCGAACAGGCTGCGCACGTGGCCGAAGAGGCCGGTATACGTGGCCGGCGTCGAACGAAGCGAGCGCCCGATGGGCGACTGATCGACCAGCACCACCGCGTGCAAGTGCTCGGCGCCGCGCAGCGCGCCGTGCGGCTCCGAGCGTTTGCGCGCGCGGTGCAGGCGCGCCGCCAGCACACGGTGCAGGGTGTCGTGCACGGCCGTGCTCTTGCCCGAACCAGAAACCCCGGTCACCACGGTCAGCCGCTGCAGCGGGATCGCCAGCTCGAAACCTTTCAAGTTGCGCCCGCGCAGATCGGCCAGCCGCAGCCAGTCGTCCGGCGGCCGGCCCACGAGCGGCGCGGGCCCACCGCCGCCGAGCCGGCCGGCCAGGACGTCGCCGGTCGCCGAACCGGGCGTATCCATCACCTCGCGGACGGTGCCCTGGGCGACGAGTTCGCCGCCGTGCTCGCCCGCGCCGGGACCGAGGTCGACAATGTGGTCGGCGGCGAGCATCACATCGCGATCGTGCTCGACCACCACGACGCTGTTGCCGCGGTCGCGCAACGCGGCGAGCGTGGCGATCAGGCGATGGATGTCGCGGTGGTGCAACCCGACGCTCGGCTCGTCGAGGATGTAGAGCACGCCGGTCAGCTGGCTGCCGACCTGCGTGGCCAGTCGCACACGCTGACCCTCGCCGCCGGACAGCGAGCGCGTCGACCGCGCCAACGAGAGGTAATCCACACCCACCTGCAGCAGAAAACCCAGCCGATGCCGGACCTGCTGCAGGATCGGACCGGCGACGGCCTGATCGCGCCGGCCGCTGAAACGCAGGCCCGCGACCCAGTCCCCGAGTTCGGTCAGTGTCAGCTCGCCCACCTGGCCGAGGTGCAGGCCGCCGACGCGAAAGTGCAGCGCCTCGGGCCGCAGGCGCCAGCCGCGGCAGATCGGGCACGGCTCTTCGGCCATGATCCGCTCGAGGTTGGCGCGGATGCGTTCACTGCGTGTCTCCTGGTGGCGCCGTACAAGCTCGGGCACCAATCCCGCCCATCCCTTCAGGAAAGCCTGGTAATGCGGATGCGACTGCAACCGGCGATCGCTGGCGGTGTCGAGTCCGTGCAACAGCAGCGCTTGCACCTCGGGATCGAGTTCGCACCACGGGGTCGCCAGCGCGAAACCCAACGCGCCGGCCAGGGCTTCGATCTGGGTGTAGAGCCAACTCGTCTCCTTGCCCTTGAGGAACTCGACCGCGCCCGCCGCGAGGCTCAACTGCGGGTCGGGGACGAGCAACTCGGCCGGAATCGTGCGGACCGTACCGAGGCCATTGCACTGCGGGCAGGCGCCGA
>JAQULN010000306.1 GCA_028718575.1 Candidatus Krumholzibacteriia bacterium
CGACCTCGAGGACATCAGCACCCTGGCCGCGGTCGCCCTCGATGAAATGCGCCGTACCGGGCAGGTGGCCCTGCGGAACGGCGTCTTCGGCGGGCGCGACGGACGCGACGCCGAGGGCGAGATCCTGCATCTCGGCCGCTTCACGACGATCTACCGCACGCCGCAGGAGACCGGCTTTCTGCTCTGGAATCCCGACAGCCAGCGCCTGACCGCGCTGCCCGAGCCGCCTGCCCGCGGCACGGCCCGGCAACTCGCCCGCTACCTGGCCGGCCGGAGCGCGCTGGTGCCGGTGGACCTCTCCGGCGGCCCGGCTCTGCGCCAGATCGCCCGCCGGCCGACCCTGTGGCAGCAGGTGCAACAAGGGGGCCCGATCGTCTGGCCGCTGGCCGTGATCGCTGTCTTGTCGCTGGCCATCGCGATCTGGAAGGCGCTGCATCTGCGCCGCGTCCACGCCAACACCGACCGCCTCATGCCGCGCATCAACGCGGCCGCGGCCCGCGGCGACTGGGCGGCCTGCGCCGGGCTGGTCGACGAGCAGGCGCAAAGCCGGTCACCGGTGGCGCGGGTGACACAAGCAGGCTTGCAGGTGCGCCGCGAGGCCCGCGAAATCCAGGAGAGCGTATTGCAGGAGGCCATCCTGCATGAGCTGCCGCTGCTGCAACGCGGCCTGGCGCCGCTCGCCGTGTTCGGCGCGGTCGCGCCGCTTTTGGGTCTGCTGGGTACGGTGACCGGCATGATCGAGACCTTCCGCGTGATCACGCTGCACGGCACGGGCGATCCCAAGCTGATGTCCGGCGGTATCTCGGAGGCGCTGGTGACCACGGAGATCGGCCTCGCGGTGGCGATTCCCGTTCTCCTTGTGCACACGTGGCTGAAGCGCCGGGTCGACCACGTGATCGGCGACATGGAGGAACAGGCCATGCACCTGGTGAACACCATCGATCGCCAGCGCGAGCAGGACGGCGATGCTTGACGCGATGCTGGACTACGTGCAACAGGGCGGATGGGTTATGCTGCCGCTGCTGGGCGTGTCGGCCGTGATGTGGGCGTTGATCCTCGAACGGTGGTACGACCTGCGCCGGCTCGTTCGCGGCGATCTCGAGGTGCCGGCGGTGCTCGCAACCGTGCGCGGCGAACGACCTGCGCCACGGCTTGCGGGCCTGCGGGCCGAACTCGTGCAAGCGTTTCTGGCCGAGCGCTGCGGCCGCGCCCGGTTGGACCGCGAGATCCTGGCCCAGTGCGCTTCGCGTCTGGACCAGCGTCTCGAGCAGCGGCACGAAGCGATCGCCGTGCTCGCCGCCGTGGCGCCGCTCTTGGGTCTGCTGGGAACAGTCCTGGGCATGATCGAGACGTTCGAGGTGATCCGTTACTTCGGCACGGGCAACGCTCGCGCCTTGGCCGGCGGTATCTCGGTCGCGCTGGTGACCACGCAGACCGGTCTGCTGGTGGCGATCCCGGGCCTGATCTTCGGCAGCCGGCTGCGCGATCGGGCCGAGCAGTTGCGGCACCGTCTCGCGGAGACCGCTCAGCTCCTGGATCGCGACCTGCAGCGGCGGGCGGCGGCGGCAAGCGGAGGTGCGTCGTGATCAACGCGCGTAAGACACTGCGCGGCGGCGGCGAGCGGGTCGACGTCAATCTGTCCCCCTTGATCGACATGGTTTTTCTCCTGCTGATCTTCTTCGTCGTGACCACGAGCTTCGTCAAGGAAACGGGGATCGACGTGCATCGCTCCACGGCGGCCACCGCCGAGGTGAAAGAGCGGGGCGCGATCATGATCGGGGTCACCAGCGAGGGCGAGATCTGGATGGAAGGCAAGAAGATCGACGTGCGGTCGGTGCGAGGACTGGTGGAGCGTTCGCTCGCGGAGGATCCCGAGGCGGGCGTCGTGGTGGTGGCCGATCGCGAGAGCCAGACGGGCATGGTCGTGCAAGTGATGGACCAGTGCCGGCTGGCCGGAGCGGCCAACGTCTCCCTGGCCGCCCGCCGGGAGAGCGAACCGTGAGACGCACCGCGGCGGCCGCGATCGGCGGGTTGGCCGTCAGCGTTCTGATCTTGGCCGCGGCGGCGCACCTCGTGCGCGACCGCGCCGCGGTACAGGACCTGACCGAGCCCGTGCCTGTCTCGCTGGTGACGATTCCGCGCGACGAGACGCCGCCGCCGCCCGAGCGCGTGCGCGAGCCCGAGCCCCCGCGACCGCCGCCGGCGATGGATTTCGCGCCCGACTTGCCGTCGCCCTCACTCACGGCGCCGGTCCTGCGTGGACCTGCCGTCCGGCTCGATCCTTCGCTCTTCGGCGGGATCGCCCCCTTGGGCGAAATCGCCTTCGCGGCGGCCGATCTCGACGAGCCGCCGCGCGCGACCGTGCGCACGCCGCCGGCGTATCCTTACCGGGCGCGGCAGCGGCGGATCGAAGGCACGGTGACGGTGCGCTTCCTGGTGCGGCGCGACGGCACAGTCGGCGAGATCGCCATCGAATCGGCGGACCCCGCTGGAATCTTCGAGGACGCGGTCCGCGAAGCGATCGAACGCTGGCGCTTCGAACCAGGACGCTTGGCCGGCGTGGCCGTCGCCGCTTGGGTGGTCATGCCGATCACGTTCGATATGGAGGCGGAGCGGTGAGGCGGCTGCTGACGTTTGCGGGCGTGATCTGGCTCCTGGCCGGCGCCGTCCTTTCGCCGGCCGTGGTGCCGGCGCATGCCGGCGATCCGCGCGATCTCGCCGGCGCCCCCGCCGCCGTGCGCCGCGCCCTGTTCCGGGCCGAGACGGCCCGGCAGCAGGGCGACCTCGAGACGGCTCAGCGCCTGCTGGCCGAATCGCTGGCGGACTCGCCGGCGACCGACCACCCCGCGCTGCGCCACCGGCTGGGAGTTTGTTTGCTCGAGTTGGACCGCCCCGGCGAGGCGCTGCCCCATCTGCGCCGCGCCGGCGCCATGGCTCCGGGCGAGGACGAGGTGTGGCGTGACCTGGGCCGGGCGGCGTACGAAACCGGTGCCTACACGGAGGCGGCGACGGCCTTTACGCGCGCATACCGTGTCGCAAGCGCCCGGCACCAGGATTCCGACCGGGTTGCCGGTACGCCTCGCGACGCTGCGGGCCATCCGGCGCCGGATCCACGGTTGCTCTATTTCGGCGGTGCGGCCTGGCTTCAGGCCGACCGCCCGGACAGCGCCCTGGCGGTCCTCGAGACGCTGGCGACGGCGGCCCCCGATACGGTCGCGCAAGAATGGGTCGCGGCGCTGGTCTCGGCGGCCGCGGCGGCCGATCAACCGCGGCGGGCCGACACCGGGGTCGCGCGGTTGCTGCGGGACCACTCCCAGCGGGCTGCGGCGTGGCGACTGGCCAGCCAACAAGCACAGCTCGCAGGCGACCTCTCGCTGGCGGCGGTGCGGCTGCAGGTGTCCGACTGGCTGGCGCCACTGCCGCCCGCCGAGCTACCGCATTTGGCCGAGCTGAACGCGGCCGCGGGGGCGCCGCGCCGGGCGGCCCGCGCCTATGCCCGCGCCATCGCAGCGGGCTGGCGCGGCACGTCTGTGGCCGACCAGCCCAACGAAAGCTTGGTCGAACGGGCGGCGGTTGCCTGGCTCCGGGCCCACGAGCCGGACAGCGCCCGCGTGGTTTTACGCGAAGAATTGACGAACCGGCCGAATCAGCGACTTTATTTGCTTCTGGGTGATCTTGAATACGGTATACAGCGATGGGGTCAAGCTGCGGCAGCCTATACCGAAGCCTCGAAACTGGCGCCGGACGAGGGGCGGGCCTGGCTCATGTTGGGCGCCTGCGAGGTCCGGCGACAGCGGCCGGCCGTGGCGGTGGAGCACTTGAAACGGGCCATGACCGACAGCACGACCGCCGCGCGGGCGCGGTCGCTGCTGCGGCAGGTGGCCGTTTCCAGCCGTACCAAGTAGGTTGTGCCTCGCAGATTGTTACTGGCTGCGGCCATATCGAATCATTTCAGTCAATTACCGCGCGCGGGCGCCCGATTCATGGAAGTTAATTCAAAATAATAACATATGTCGACGAGCAACAATTTGCGAGGCACAACCTACCATTTCCACCGCTACTGAAGTATACCAGACATCGCGATCGCGATTCGATCGGCGAGGCAATAGAATAGGTCCCTGACAGGCAGAAGACCCGGCCACAACGCGCGCCGGGACTTCACACAAAGGTCGCACTGCGGTCATTCGCCGCCTTAACGGGTGATCAGTAGCTCAGCTGCATCCGCGCGAGGATCCCGCCTTCGCTCTTTTCTCCCTCGAATTCGCTGTCGAACGACGTGTGGACGTAGTTG
>JAQULN010000307.1 GCA_028718575.1 Candidatus Krumholzibacteriia bacterium
CGCACACGGGGCTCTGCCTCGACGTCTTCGCCGCCCAGCGCGTGGGCGAGGAGGTCGAGGACGTCGTGGTGGGCCTGGCTGTCTTGTGCCACGACCTCGGCAAGCCGCTGGTGCAGCGACAGGAGCCGAGCGGGCGCATCCGCACGCCGGGGCATGCCGAGCGCGGCGAGGAACCGGTGCGCCAGTTCCTGCTCGATCTCACGGGCCAGCCCGCGCTGGTCGCGCAGGTGCTGCCCCTGGTGCGCCACCACGGCCAGCCGGTGCAACTCTGGCAGCAGCAGGCCGGCGACGGCGCGGTGCGGCGGCTGGCGCTCGCCGTGGGCCGCATCGATCGCCTGCTGCGGGTTGTGCGAGCCGATCGCGGCGGACGCGCCGCGGCGGCGGAGAGCGAGCCGCCCGCAGTCGCCTGGCTCGCTGAACGCGCCGCCCGCCTGGCCGTGACCTCGGCGCAGCCGCAGCCTTTGATCCTCGGTCGCCATCTGCGCTCGCGCGGGCTGCGGCCCGGACCGCGCTACAGCCGGGTGCTGGCGGCGTGCTTCGCAGCGCAGCTCGACGGCGAGTTCACGGATCTCGAGTCCGGGTTGGATTTCCTGGACCGGTGGCTGGCGTCC
Organism: Candidatus Krumholzibacteriia bacterium; assembly: GCA_028718575.1. Taxonomy (GTDB): domain Bacteria; phylum Krumholzibacteriota; class Krumholzibacteriia; order LZORAL124-64-63; family LZORAL124-64-63; genus Glo-17. The sequence continues at coordinate 612 of JAQULN010000307.1, forward strand.
AGGCGCTACAACTGAATGCACTTCAGCGCGTCGCGCCGCGGCCGCCGTTGTTGTTGTTGCCGCCAGCGCCGGCCCACTCGACGTGAAACGACGCATGCAACGCATCGTCCGACAGATGCGCCGCCACACTCAGGCCGTTCCGTTGCCAGGCGGAATCCTGGTCGAGGTGTTGATCCGGTTCTCCGAACTGGCGGCTCGCGGCCTCAACGAAGCGCTCGTAGAAGTTGCAGGCTGAGTATACCCCTTCGATGACGCGGATATCGAACCACCGCACGCGGCCGTTCTCCTCGCACAGCAAAAGTGCCGTGCCCCATTGACGATCCGGATCGAGGTAGCCCTGGCGGCTGGCATAGATCTCCACCGCGCCGTCGAAACAGTGTACCGTGGGGTCGATCGCCTCCCAGTAGCCGAACCCCCCGGGAAGCCGCCGCAGCCACCGCCGCCAGGCGGGCAATCGGGTGAAGCCGGCCCGCCCGAGCAGGGCCGTATCGATGATCTGTCCAGGCGCGAGGCTGAGCCCGTTGACGGCGACGCGCAGTTCCAAAGTCGGCTCCCCGGTTGTCGGCATCCCGGTCTCAGGCCGGCGCTTGCAGCGCCGCAGGAAAGCGCACGGCCAGGTCCGCGCCCAGCCGCTGCAGGGCCTGCTCCATGGTCGCCGCGGCGGCGCCCCGCTGGCCGGCCTGTAGTTGCTCGATCCCGGCGTGCAGGTCGCCGAGGACCTCGTCGGGATTCCAGCCGCGGGCGAGCGCTTCGTAGAAATATCGCAGTAAGAGACGCGCCAGACGGTTGCATTCTTTGCTCAGTACGCTGTTGCCGCCGAGTCGGCCCAGCAGGCGCAGCAGAGCATAGAACTGCTCGCAGAACGCGCCCGGCTCTTGTCGGTGCATCCTGATGCGGCCGATCAGATTGCCAGCCTCCACCGAATCCTTGAGTTCGATGCGATCGTCCTCGCGAATGGCGACCGGCAGTACGGCGGCGAGCATGGCGGACAGTTCGCGGACCTCGCGGCCCGTGAAGTGCGGCACGCTGAAACCGCGCCCCATGTCCGACCCCAGGAATCCTTCGGCGGCCAGGCAGAGCATGGCTTCGCGCAGCGGGGTGCGGCTAAGACCCAACTCGGCCGACAGGTGCGACTCGTTGATGCGGGTCCCCGACGGCAGGCGTCCGTCGATGAGGCGACTGAGAATCTCCGCGCCGACATCGGCGCGCAGGGGCTTCCGTTGGATCAACATGGGATCATGCTAATCCACGGAGCCGCGGACGCCAAGCCCGCGACTGCGCCCCGCGTAAAAACCCCCCTCCCGCGGGGGAGGGGGTTGCCACCACGGCCGCCGGCGCAGGCCGGCTGCCGGCGCGCGGACCGCTCAGACGATGATCACGCCGTTCTCGGCGTCCGGCAGGCCGGCCGGCACGTAACGGTCCGCCGCGTTGTCGTTGGTCCATTTCCTGTCGTCCAGGAGGAAGCGGTACTGGTATTCGCGCCCGACCTCCAGGTCGACCGTCACTTTGAACTCGCCGGTCTTGAGCTTGCGCATGCGGGTGGCCTTGGGATCCCAGCCGTTGAAGTCGCCGACCAAGGAAGCCTTGGCGGCGCCGGCTGCGATCTCGTTCGGCAAGAGGAAGGTGACACGACTCACCGGTTTCGATTTCAGGTACTTCTTACTAACGCTCATGGATCAACCCCCATGGTCAACAGACTGCTCCGTCTAGTCCTGTGCTATGATACGCTCGCGCCGGCCCGGGTCAACCCCCTTCTGTGGGCGCCGGCCCCGCGACGCGCTCCAACATATAGCCGGCGACCGCCTGCAGGGTTTCGTTGTCCAGCCGGAACGCCGGCATCGGCGGCATTTCCGTGCGTTTGCGGCCGGGCTGGCGCGTCCAGGCGGCGATGCCGCCCGGGTCGTCGCGGTAGATCCCGGCGATCTCGACGAGCGACGGCCCCACCAGCACGCGGTCCTGCGCGTGGCAGGCGGCGCAAGTGCTCTCGAAGACGCGCTGGCCCATGGGAATCCGCAGAACCTGCTGCCCGGTGGCTTCACGCCACGCTGCCGCGGACGCGAGCCAACCGGCGTCCTGCGTGTGGGCGGCCATGAGCGCGCGGTGTTCCTGCAGCGCGCTCTCGCGGTAGACGTGGCGGCCGTAACCCATCGCAAACGCGGTCAGCGTGATCAGCACGAAGATCAGGGCGGCCCGCGGCATGGCCCGCGCGAGCGGGACCGTGATCTCGCGCCACATCAGGTGCATGGCCCACAGGGCGAAGACCACGCCGGTCGAGATGACCCCGATCAGATACCAGCTCATGCCATGACCCGGCAGGGTGAACAGCACCCAGGGGCCGAAGAGCAGTTGCAGGGCGGTGGCGCCCAGGCTGATGCCGTAGAAGAGGCGGCGCAGGCCGGCGCGATCCAGGTCGCGCAGCTTGGTCTCGACGGGACAGCCCGACCGTAGGAAGAAGAAGAGCAGGAACAAGCCGGTGATGGCCACGCTGGCCGTCAGGAAATGGAAGTAGCGCGGCCAGACGTTCGGCAGCAGCAGCGCCGACAGGAACCCCTCCACCTGCAGCCAGCGGCCCGGAAAGAGCATCAAGTTGATGTTGGTCAAGAAGATCAACGGGATCACCAGGAACAGGCCCGCGCCGGCCATGCCCAGAGCGATGTGCAGGCCGCGCGCATTCGCCAGGCGATCCCAGGTGTACTTGTGCGCATAAGTGAGCAGGAACGCGAGCGTCACCAGCGGCACGATGGCCAGCCAGGCGCCGCCGGTCAGCGCGTTCGCGGTGTAGAAGTAGACTGTATACAGCACGTTGATCGCCAACAGCGGGCCGACCCCGAGCACCACGGCCAGGCTCTTGTTGACCGTGACCGTGCCGGCGATCGCGCGGGCGAGCACGGTGAAATCCGGTCGTTGCCGTCCGATGAGTTGAAAGACCACGGTCAAGAGCGAGCCGCCCACCATCAGGTTCACGAAGAGGATATGCCAGAGGAAGAGCACGACCAGCAGGGTTTGCAGCAGGATCGAATCGGCCGGCAGCGGCAGCGGGATGTCGCGGGGCAACGGCCAGTCGGCGATGCTTGCCATGGGCGGTCGGTCCTTTGGTCAATCGGTTCCTGCGGCCGGCAGGCGGTCGCGTCCGGCCGCGCCGGCGGTCTGGGCGCCGTGCAGTCCCGCCGGATCCCGGCGCAGCGCGATCACGTAGTCGACCAACGCGGCATGTTCGTCGGCGGTGCCCGGCACCGGCGGCATGAACGGCCGCGTGTTGTGCATGCTGCCCAGGTAGAGGCGCATGATCTGGGGATCCCATTCCTGCCAGCCGTACATGGCGCCGAATTTCTGCACGACGCTGTTCACTCCGTGGGTGGTGTGGCAGCGGCTGCAGGTCAACCGGAACATCTCGCGGCCGGCGGCCAGGCGATTGTCCTCCGTCACCTCGCGCACGGGCGTATACACTGCGTGGGCGAGCAATCCGTCTTCAGCGTAGAGCGGATAATCGACCGGCCTTAGGGCGTTGGCGTGCATGTAGCCCTGGATGACGTCAGGCTTGCGGATGAACTCGCGCACACGCTCGAAATAGCTGAGCTGCCATACGGCCAACACGGCCGGGACGATCAGCAACGCGGCCGGCAGTCGCCGCGGCGCGGCTGCTCCCCAGACACCCAGCAGCACCACGGCGG
>JAQULN010000308.1 GCA_028718575.1 Candidatus Krumholzibacteriia bacterium
TTCTTCCTGCGCTGGGTCCCGGCGGCCAGGATCGTCGCGCCCAATCTCGGCAATCATCTGCACCGGCGGCACGGCGACGACTATTACGCCCTCGGACTGTCCATGGCCGGCGGGCGGATGGGGGCGCCCGGCGGCCGTACCGGCCATGCCCGCCCGCCGCGCCGCAACAGCCTGGAATACCTGCTCGCGCGCGGAGGAAGCCGGGCCGCCTTCCTCGATCTCGCGAGGCCCGCCCCGGGCGGCGACATCTTCCGCAACACCCGCGTGCAGATGCTCGACTCCGCACTCTACTGGCGATGGATCGTGTCGGCCGAGCAGTACGACGGCGTCCTGGTCGTTCGCGACGTCACGCCGGCGCGATACCTACACTGACTGCGCCAGCCCGTCGCGTCCCGTTTCCCGCACTGACGGAGAACCGCGGCGGACACCAGCCCGCCGCGGTTCCCGTCGGCCCGCCCGGTCCTAGCAGCAACAGGTGTTGTCGCCGCAGGTCATGCCGCAGCTGATGCTGCACGTCATGCTGCAGGTCGGAGAGCAAGAAGCATCGCAGGTGCCGTAGCACGACGTATCGCAGGTTCCGCCGCAGGACTGCTGGCAGGTCTCGCTGCAGGTCGCGTCCTGCGTCTGACACCCGATGCACGACAGCGCGGCCGTGATGAGACTGCTCGCGGCGGTCACGAGACTGGCGATCCCGATGATGACGGTGATGGCGCCGCCATCCTGGTCCACCATGGCCGGGTTCTCGACGGCCACCACTTCGCGGTCGATCTGCAGGCTCCGCTTCTTCATGAGCTTCTCCCTTCGAGAGTGAGTCGTTCCACGAGCGCTCGCGTGCGCCCCGGGTGCGGATTCGCAAGGAGCGGTCCACGGTACGCCGGCGGTAAACGGCGCAAAGCGCGTTCGTTACGGCTTTGGAGGCTCGACGGTGGCGCCGCGTCGATGTCGCGCGACATGTCCTGCGACACTCTTCCCTGTCGCCGAGGATCTATGCGTGGTGGCCCTCTCGGGCCATCCTCGGCACCTCGCGCGCGATGCGTGTCCCGACGCCCCCGGATGGGACACGTCCGGAGCTCGCAGCGAGCGAGCCCGTGTCGGCACAAACCTTAGCATAGCAATCAATTAGCGATGATGTGCGCCGTGGAACACCCCTTGCAATCGGATCGCGTCAGACATCAAAGGTCCGGCCAGACAGGGGTGCAGCGATGATCCAGAGCCTCGCAGCGAAGATCGGCCGCCGCGGTGGCACGCGACCGCGCCTCCGCCCTTCTCTGCAGCTGGGTCCTCTCGACTGCGGCCCGGCCAACCTTCGCGCCGTCTGCCGGATCCACGGGCTTCAGGTCGACAACGCCCGGATCCGCGCACTGTGCGGGACGAACGACGCGGGTACCGGTCTCTTTGGCCTGGCGGAGGCTCTCGAGCAACTCGGGCTGCGCGCGGCGCTGCGGCCCCTGGATCTGTACGACTTGCGGGACCACGCCGACATCTACCTGCCCGCCATCGTCGGCCTGGACGTGGGCGGCCCCCTGGACCACTTCGTGACGATCCATGGCTTCCGCGGCGACCAGGTCCGCGTCATGGATCCGGCCACCGGCTTCGTGCATCTCGACTTCGACAATCTACGGGAACGTATGCGTCGACTACCCGCTTTCCTTCCAGGCGATCAGGTGCGCGCGGAGGAGGCGTGTCCGGAGAATCGGCGAGAGATCGAGGAGAAGCTGGCCGCCCGGGGCGTGGTCCCCGGCACGATCCGGCGCTGGATCGAGAGCGAGAGTCTCTTCTTCCTCGACGACTGTCTGAAGTATGTCGAGCGGGTGTGCGCCGCCGGGGGTGGCGCCTCGCTCGGAACGCCGCGGCGGATCCTGACGGCCCTGATCGATCACCGGGGATTCCAGCTTCCGCAGTCGTTCCGCTCCATGGTGACCCATACCGCAGATGGTCGCTTCGCATCGATCATGAGCCCGCTCGTGCTCACGGTGAGCGGCTCGCCCGAGATCGCCGCGCCGGCAGGCGATGGGGCACGGGGCCCGCGACGCCGGTTGCTGGACTTGTGGCTGCGGCACCGGCGGCTCTGGGCTCCGTTCGCCATTCTCGGCGTGGTGCTGGCACTCCTCAACGCGGCGCTGCCGCTGGCCTCCGGGTTCGTCGTCGAGAGCCTCGACCTGGGCTGGCCCCCGCTGCTCGCGGTACTGCTGGCCGTCGGACTGGCGCGTCTCTTCTCGCATTACCTCTCGCTGGCCAATTCCGTCGGTATGAGCCGGTTGCAGCAGGCCCTCGCACTCCGGCTGAAGTCGAACCTGCTCTTCAAGTTCCATCATCTCCCCGAGTGGATGCTCAAGGACCGGCTGCCCGGCGAGCTCATGACCCGCGTGGACGAGAGCGGTTCCCTGCCTTCATTCATGACCACCTGGGGAGTGGCCGTCGTCACCGGTGCCTTGACGCTCGGCCTGTCGATCCTGCTCATGATCCGCTGCTGGTGGCCCGTACTGGCGATTACGGGCCTAGGCATGCTGGCGAGCGCGACGGTCACGGAGCTGTTCGCCCGCCGCCTGCGGCGACTCTCGCGGGACACTCTCGAAGCGACCGCCCAGTACAACACGCGTTTCATGGAGATGCTGCGCGGGCTGGAGGTCCTTCACCTCCTCGATGCCGGCGACGCCGCCTATTTCGAGTGCGATACCGCGGCAGCGGCCACCGCACGCGCCACGTACCGCAAGCAGGACTGGCAGCTCTTGCAGTCGGCGGTCATGGGTGCCGTCAGTGCCGTGATCACGCTGGCCATGGCGATCGCCGCCTACGTCGGCCTGAACTCCGGAGCAGCCACTCCCGGAGCCGTCATCTCCGCGTTCTCGCTGGCGGCCATGGCGCGGGGCTCGCTCGCCGGCCTGCTGGCTCAGCGCCGGGCGCTGGAGAACCAGGGCGTCGTCCTGGAGCGCTTCGAGGAGTTCGTCGACGGCCCCGACGAGCCGGACGCCGGCATCGTCGCGATTCCCGGCAAGCGCGAAGGACTCCGGCCGTGGAGCTCGCTGACGCTCGCCGGCATCGGATTCCACTACGACCGCAGCCGGCCCGTGTTGACGGCGCTGGATCTCACTCTCGATCCCGGTAGCCAGATCTGTCTGCTCGGCGCCAGCGGCTCGGGCAAATCGAGCCTGCTCGACCTGATCGGCGGTCTCGCTCTGCCGGTGACCGGAACGATCGCTGCTGACGGGCAGCCCCTCGCCGGCCCCGACCTTGCCCGGTGGGGCGTTTGCCTCGTGGAGCAGGAACCCGTGCTGCTGGAGGCGAGCCTCCGGGAGAACGTCCTGTTCGGACTTCCCGATCCCGGGAACGCAGCCGTGCTGGATGTGTGCGAAGCGGCCGGCCTCGGAGCCGTGGTCAAGGCCCGCCAGGACGGTCTGGACCGCGTCGTCGGCGGCCGCACCCCGCGCCTGTCCGGAGGCGAAGCCCGGAGACTCTGCCTCGCGCGGGCGCTTTTGCGGTCACCTCGCGTTTTGCTCCTCGACGAGACCCTGGGAGCCGTCGACTGGACGCTGCGCCACGAGATCCTGACCCGGCTGCGCAACGGGTACCCGAACCTGGCCGTGGTGCTCGCGTCGCACGACGCCTCCGACGCCAGCATCTGCGGAACCGTCGGCGTGCTCGACGAGGGGCGGATCGTCGAGATCGGCGAGGCGGGCGAGCTCCGGGAGGATCCCGGGTCGCGATACCGGCAGCTCCTCATCGCCTGGGGGAGGGCCTCATGAGCCAGCAGCTCTGGTACTCCCTCGCGGACGAGCGGCTCGTGACCGACCTGGCCGATCTGCTGAACGTGCCCGAGACGGAACGCCGCGAGCTGCGGCGCCGACTGGATCCGGACCTCCTGCGCGAGAGTGGGCGGAGGCGAGGCTGGCTGGTCGAGGTGCGCGCCGCGGATCCGGAGACATTCGTGGCGCGCCGGCGCGCGGGCGACCTGTCGCTCCTGGTCGCGGGAGAGCGGGCGCTGCTCCTGAGGCGGAGCGATCGCGAGCTGGCGTTGCAGCTGCCCGGGGGCGGCCGCCGCCGGGTGCCCGCCGAACGTGTGTTCGAGCAACTCGGTGACGAAGCGGTCGAGGAACGGAGCCGCCGCCGTGCAGCCTGGTGCCGACTGGGCGTCGCACGGCGCAGCAGCGACCGGGCCGAGGCGCAGCTGGGACCAGCGCGGGCGGCCCGGATCCTCGACTGGCTCGAGCGCCACCCGTGGTGCGACGCCGGCGGGGTCCTCGAGTTCGCGCGACGGACACC
>JAQULN010000309.1 GCA_028718575.1 Candidatus Krumholzibacteriia bacterium
CAGTCGCGCCGCTGGCTGCCGGACCCGATCGGCGGCATCCTCTGGTTCGGAGTCGACGACACCTACAGCACGGTCTACGTGCCCATGTACTGCGGCATCTACGAAGCGCCGTACAACTTCGCGGTCGGCACCGGCAGCTTCCAGGAGTTCTCCTGGGACTCGGCCTTCTGGGTCTTCAACTGGGTCGCCAACCAGGCGTACGCGCGCTACCGGGACATCATCCAGGACGTTCAGATCGTGCAGCGCGAGTTGGAAGCGAGCTTCGCCGTCCAGGTGCCCGAGGTCGATCAGGCGGCAGCGAGCCTCTACCAGCAATCGTCGCGCCTGGCGCGCGAATACCTTACCGAGTACTCCGCCCGCGAGGCTGCTCGCACCGTGGCGCGGTGGCGCAAGCTCGGCGAGCAGATCCTGGTGAAGTTCCTCGACGGCAACATCCGCGACGAGCACGGCAAGCCGCGCCATCCGCCTTATCCCGAAGAGTGGCTGCGCCGTATCGTCGAGGAGCGGCCGGGATTCTACGAGGTGCCGGCGCACTTCCTCGAATAGCCGGGGGCGGCCGGGTCGCGTTGATGGGGTTTTGCCGCTCTTTCAGCATCAGTCCATGTGCTTGACCTGACGGACAGCGGGTTCCTTTCCCATCAGCACCATGCCGAAGCGCTCATAGACCTCGCCTGTGCGTTCGTCGCGGTCGTGCCAGCGCGCCAGGAACTCCCGTTCCCGCAGCCAGGTCCTATGAAACGAGGCGGGATCCTCGAAGAGCAAGACGCCGTTGGCGCAGTCGATGACGATGACGTAATGGCCGTCGTTCCAGTTGTTACGCCAGTCGTCGAGAGTCAGGTATTGTTCGGCCCATGCCTGGACGAGCACGATCACCGGGTAGCCTTGTTTGACGATGCCCTTGAGATCCTTGAGCGTCCAACCCGAATGGGCCTTGATCTCGAATCCGTGCTTTTCCGCGACAGCAATCATGCTCGGCACCGACGTGCCGATCTCGGGACCGGTACCTAGTTCCTCGATGAGTTCGTCCATGCGCAGGTCCACGCCGTAATAGGCCATGACCGTTTGTAGGGCCTGGGCGCCGCAGTCGAAGTCGTAAGACTGCCTGCCGAAGTGAAGGTTGATCATGACCGACCACCGTTTCCTTCCCGGTTGTTGATCCGCCGCAGGGCCTGCGCCAGCGACTCGCCGAACGCGCGCCGCAGGCGATTGATGGCCGCGACGTTGGGGGTCTTGTCGGGGTTCTTGTAGAGCCGTTCGTTGGTCTCCTGGATCAAGGCTGGCGCGCGCGAGCCGACAGGGGTCAACGCGTTAACCGAATGCGCGGCGCAGACGTGTCCATGGACCGTGTAATATTCCGACGCGTTCACCGTGACCTTGACGTCGGGCAGACGGCGCTGCAGTTCGTCGGCGTAGGTTTCGATGAAGATGTCAGGGCTGTAATAAAGCGGCGCGTCGTCGAGGGCGGAGTGTTGGAAGTTCATCAGATCGATCTGGTTGTCGGCGACGCCGCGCGCGGTGACTGTGCTGTGGCCGTCGAAAAGAAAGGCGGCGCCGCCGGCGATGTGCTCGCCGATGCCGCGGTGAAACGGGCGCAGGTACCGAGCGACCAGTTCCTGGCGCACCGCGCGCGACGGCTCCCGGCCTGGCCGGTACACCGGCTGCCCGTGGACATCCCGCAACGGCACGCAATCGTCGAGGATGTCGGGGTGCCGGTTCGCCTCGAGGACGATGCTGCAGTAAGGAAAGACCACGTGCCGGTTGCCGAGCATATCGCGGAAGTCGTAGAGCCAGTTGGTGTACCAGTCGATATTCCGCGCGAGCTCAGCGAAGTCGTCCGCCAACGCGTCCAGCGGAATCTCCGCCGGGATCGCGACGCCGCTGTGCGGTACGACGACAAGGATATCGGAATTCGGCATGGACAGGCACCTCTTGCCTTGAGGCCCGGTCCGCGGACGGGTCAAAGGTCTTACCAGTCTAGCGCGTCACCGCACCAGGTTCAACTTGGCGCTCGCGGTGCCGGCCGTCGTGCGCAGGCGGACAAGATAGGTCCCGCTCGGCAGGGCGCGCCCGGCATGATCGAGGCCGCGCCAGGATACGCTGTGCTCGCCGGCGGCCAACGCTCCCGAGGCCAGCGTCTCGACTTTGCGTCCTTTCACGTCGAAGATCGCGAGTTCGCCCACGGCGGGGGCGCCGATGCTGAAGACGAGCGTGGTCGCCGGGTTGAACGGGTTCGGGTGGGCGGTCAGCCGCGCCGCCGCCAACGGCACGAGGCCGGGCACGGCGGTCGCTTCAGGCCGCAGGCCGGCCACGTCAGCGAGGGTGCCGGCCGATGCGCGGGCGATCTCGAGTCCGATGTGTGCGGTACCTGCGATGCGGGCCCAAGTGTCGGTCGTACGATGGTAGTAGGGGTATTCATCCCAGTCCCAGTCGATGGCCAGGAAGGCGGCAATTCCCGCCTGCTGAAACGGCACATGGTCGCTGCCCCAGCTATAGTAGTCCTTGCGGTAGGAAATGTCGGTGTATCCCGCGACGTTGGCGGCCATGATCGACATCAGCCATTCCCAGTTCGTCTGACCCTCGATGACCACGGCGTAATTGTTCTGGTAGTAGGTGACCATGTCGGCGGTGATCGCGGCGACGATGTCGCGTCCGGCGGCCACGGCCTCCTGGACGAAGTGTTGGCTGCCCCGCAGGCCCACTTCCTCGGCGTCGAACAGCACGAACTGCACCGTGCGCTCGAACTCGCGTCCAGCGCTGATCCGCGCGATCTCCATCACGAGGCACGCACCCGAGGCGTTGTCCTCGGCGCCCGGCGCCAGGGTGGCGGGCTGTCCCGATGTGCTGTCGTAGTGCCCGCCCACGACCACGATCTCCGCGGGCGCGGTCGCACCGAGCTTGGTGGCGACCACGTTGCGGCAGATGTGGCCGCTGACCGTGAAGGTGTCCAGTTCCACGGCGTAGCCATAGCCGGCGAGGATCTCGGCCAGATAACCGGCGACGAGATTATTGCCGGCGGTGTTGTAATAGCGCGTGGTAACGGTGCGCGAGGCGCCGTCGTACCAGAATGCGAGGTCGCCGGTGATCTCGCGGATGCGCTGACTGAAGGTGGTCATGTCAAGGCCGTCGAGGTAGGTGGTCTTGAGCGCCGGGTCGATCGGGGCCAAGAGAGCCGGTTCGGCTTTGCCCAAGACCGCGGGCTCACCGGCCCGGGCAGGCGCTGGTGCTGGTGCTGGTGCAAGCGGCGCCAGTTCGAGGTACTGCAGGCCAAAGCCGGCGGCGTAGAAGTCGCCGAGCCGCTCACGCGGGACCTCGACCAGCCAGGCCGTTTCGCCTGCGAAATGGACGTGGCCGAACATCGCCGGGTCGACGGAATCGGCGCCCGAGTCCTGGTCGCGGCCGCGGGCCAGGTGCAAGCGGTACACCAGAAACCACTCGGCACCGTCGAATTGCGGCGCGAACGGTTCGCCGGCCAGCGCCGGGCCGCCATCACGGTCGCCGGCGGCGTCGCCGGCTCCGCGCCGATCGACGATGAGCAGCCCCTCGGGCAGTTCCCACGTGAGCAGGTCGAGCGACGGCGGACCGCTCACGACCTCGGCGCGGGCGGCGCCGGACACCAAGGCGACACCGGCGGCGGCCGGAACAGCCAAGACGAGCGCGAAAAGACCGGTCAGAATCAGACGCTGCACCATGGGGAAGACGTCCTCTTGTGATGGCGGGGGCGGCGAACCGCCGGGTCGGAACGGTCGTCAGGGTCGTTGCGGCCGTCGATACTGAGCGGGAAAATTATACCGCCTGGTGAGGATTTTTGCAACTCGGCGCCGTGTTGCGGCCCGCGCGATGTTGACATTCGCCGCTCATATGTCTTGTGTGCAAGGTTAGACGCAACGGCGGCCGGCGCCGGCTTGCTCCGCCTGCTTCGCCGGGAACCCGCTTGAGTTCATCCGCCCCGTTCGACCCGGCAAGGAGGTCTGCCATGCACATCAAGACCATTCTCTGTCCGACCGATTTCAGCGACCCCGCCGAGCGCGCTCTCAAGGCGGCGCGCGGGTTCGCCTTACGTTTCGACGCCCGCATCGTGCTGTTGCACGTGAGCGAACCGCTGCCTCTCTTGGCTTCGCCGCACGTTGGCGGCGCGGTGACCAACTTCGATGTGCCGGGATACCAGGAAGCGCGCCTGGAGCAAGCGCGGGAGCATCTCGAGGCGCTGGCCAAGAAGCACGCCAGCCCGGATCTC
>JAQULN010000310.1 GCA_028718575.1 Candidatus Krumholzibacteriia bacterium
CACGCCGGCCTGCACCGAAGTGAAGGTCTGGGCCGCGCCGAGACCTACGGCCGTGGTCATGCCCGCGCGGTGGATGATCGCCTCGGTCGCCGCCATCACGCGAGCCTCCCGTCGAACACCAGTTCGCGCAGTTTGAGCGATACCTTCTCGACCTTGAGCGCCTTCTTGTCGCAGGGCACGGCGGCCCGCCAGAGCATCGAGAACCGCTCATCGTCGGGCTCGAAGAGCAGGGTTTCGAGATTGAACGCGGGTACCTGGGCTGCGCCGCCCAGCCGGACGGCGACATCGAACCGGCACCGGGGCAGAACGAAGCTCAAGCGTCCGTGTGATGACAGGTGGACCAACTCCACCGGCTCGCCGCCCTGGAGGTAGCCGTCGGCCACGAGGTCCGGGTGGGCGGCGTTGAAGAATCGCGGGTCGAAATCCGCCGGCAGATACGGCGCCCGCTTGCGCTCCCAGGCGGCGTCGTAGGTGCCGGCATAGCCCCGGCGCGGTTGCCATTGTGGCGCAATGAAGCCGTAACCGGCGGGGCGCTCCTCGTCGGCCGGGTCCAACAGATTGGGCGCCAGCGTGCCTTTGAGTTCTTGGCGTCGTTTCCCGGCGCGAAATCCCCGGCCGACCGGATTCGCCTCTTCGGCTTTGATCTTGCCCTTGTCCGCGTCGATGACGTGCACGCCGCCGAACGCCCGCTCGTAAACCAGCGGCATGGTCGTGAACGGCTGCGCCGCGTCGAGGGTCGCGCCCAGGAGGCGGCCGTTGTAGACGCGATCGCCGACGACGCGGACGCGCTTGCGCAGGCGGCCGATGGTCAAACGAGTGTCCAGCATGGTCACCGGTCTGCCGTTCGGAGCGTGCGCGCTGCCGATCAAAGCCACATCGGTCGCGGACTTGGTCGGGTGCATGTCGGCGGCGTACTTGAGGCTGGAAGCGCCAGGTTCGTCCCAGCATTCGTCGGCGAGGTGCAAGGGCTGCTGGGGTTCGGCCACGGTTGGCGCCTCGCCGAGCACGAAGGTGGCTTTCAACACCACGTAGAGGGTATCGACCCCCTGGATATCCGGGAGGAGGCTCAGCGTGGCAACGAAGGGCGTTTCATTGGCCAACTGCAGCATCTCGCTCGCGTCCGATCAGCAGGAGTTTCTACCAGGCCGCGAAATCGTATCGATTTAGTCTTCTTGGTGCAAGAGCCGTTATCGTCGGGCCGGGTTTGGCGTGTTGAAACTCGCAATCAGCTATTGCCATGAGGATTGACGGTGTTAACATCACCGGCACTCGCGGATAGCCTGGTTTGTCGTGATTTGCCCGGGAAGGAGTCGTGACCATGCCCGACCTCGCCCCTTTGCTGCAACCGCTCGGCGACGACCGGCCGTCCGGCCCCAATCTGCGCCTGCAGGCCGGCGACGTGACGTTTTCTCAGCTCGATGAACTGCGGCGCGAGACCGATCCTCGGCTCGACCCCGGCGGTGAGGCCAAGACCGCCGACTGGCGAGGCGTGGTCGCGCTCTGCGAAAAGGCGCTGCGGGAAAAATCGAAAGACCTTGAACTGGCGGCCGCGTTGACCCAAGGGCTGCTGTATACAGAGGGCTGGGGGGGGCTGCAGGCCGGCCTCGAGTTGCTGGCCGGCCTGGTCGACACGTTGTGGGAGACCGTGCATCCGGGATGGGACGAGGGGGAGATTGTCGCTGCAATCCGCGCGCGACCCCTCTCGTGGCTGGGATCGAGCCAGGATTTCTTGTTGGCGGCCAAGAAGGTGCCGCTGACGGCGCCGATCGGCGATCAGCCGCGGTCGTGGTTCGATTACGAGCAATCGCGACGGGTGGACGAAGCCGCCGCCAAAGCGAACCGCGCGGCCTATCAGGAGCTGATCGATGCCGGATTGATCACCGGCGAGCAATGGCGCAGTTCCCTGGCGGGCACCCCGCTCGACCGCCTCGAAACCGGGATTGTCGAACTGGACGCCTGCCGATCGGCCTTGCAGGGCCTGCAGACAGTCTGCGAGGACAGGTTCGGCGAAGACGCCCCCTACCTGTTGGATCTGCGTAATCTGCTGGATGACTGCCACGATTACTTGTTCAAGTACAAGACGGGCCAACTGGATACGAGCCCCGACGTGCACGCGCCGCCGGTGGCGGCGACGCCGGCGGGAGGCGCCGCGGCAGCCGCCGCTGGACCGGCCGGCCCCCTCAAGAGCCGCGACGAGGCCTTTCGCCGCCTGCGGGAGGTTGCGGATTTCCTGCGGCGCACCGAGCCTCATAGCCCCGTGTCGGCTCTGCTCGAACGTGCCGTCCGCTGGGGGAACATGACGTTCGAGGACCTTTTCCGCGATGTCGTCCAGAGCCAAGACGCGCGCGGCGAGGTAGGCAAGATCTTGGGGTTGCAATTGTTCGATGAAGAGGATTAGACTGCTTCGGTCTTGATGAGTCGGAATCTGACGAGGATCTCGCCCGGGTTTCCGGCGGCGGTGGCTTTGGTCGTTGCCGGCGGAGGTCACCATCCTGAGGGAGGGTCTGCATGGCTGGTAGTATTTACGACAAAAAAGCGCGGATCCGGCCGCCCCGGGTCCACATCTCCTACGATGTCGAGTTGAACGGAGCTCAGGTCAAGAAGGAACTGCCGTTCGTCGTGGGGGTGATGGCAGATTTCTCGGGTAATCCGAGCGAGCCGTTACCCCGGCCGCGCGACCGCAAGTTCGTGGAGATAGACCGCGACAACTTCGACGATATTCTCAAGAGCACCAAGCCGCGCGCGGCGTTCAAGGTCGCCAACACGCTGCAGGACGACGGCAGCGAACTGGCGGTCGAGCTGGAGTTCAAGAAGCTCGGCGACTTCGCGCCGGATGCCGTGGCGCGGCAGGTTAAGCCGCTCAACGATCTGCTCGAGATCCGTACCCGCTTGAAAGCGCTGCTTGCCAAGACCGAGGGCAACGACCGCCTCGAGGAATTGCTCAACGAGATCGTCAAGAACCCCGAGCTGCGCGACAAACTCAAGGATGTCATGAACATCGATGAGCCCGGCTCCGGCGGGGAGGGTGCATGATGGCCGAAAAGAAGAAGATGCACAAGGTCCACGAACTGGTGGAACTCGAAGGCGCCGACATCCTCGAGGACATGCTCACGACCGGGATCAAGCCCCGCGACGACGCGGCGCGCGAACACGGGCAGGCGATGCTGCGCGACCTGGTGGCCCAGCTCATGGACCCCGGCACCGTGGTGGCCAAAGACGCCAGCAAGACGATCCAAAACCGTATCGCCGCGATCGACCACGTGATCAGCCGCCAGCTCAACGAAATCATGCACCATCCGGATTTCCAGAAGCTGGAATCCACGTGGCGCGGGCTGCACCACCTGGTGATGAACAGCGAGACCGGCGAGACGATGAAGATCCGCATGCTCAACATGAGCAAGAAGGATCTGCTGCGCGACTTCCAGTCGGCTTCCGAGTTCACCGAGAGCGCGCTCTGGAAAAAGGTCTATGAGAACGAGTTCGGCCAGTACGGCGGCGACCCCTACGGCTGTCTGGTCGGCGATTACGAGTTCGATCGCGGCCCGCAGGACATCGAACTGCTCGAGCACATCAGCCACGTGGCGGCCGGGGCCCACGCGCCGTTCCTATCGGCGGCCAGTTCGCAGATGTTCGGCCTGGACAGCTTCACCGACATGCCCAACCCGCGCGATCTCGCCAAGGTCTTCGACAAGAGCAACCCCGAGAACACGAAGTGGCTGAGCTTCCGCGAAAGCGAGGACGCCCGCTTCGTGGCGCTGACCATTCCGCACGTCCTGGGCCGGCTGCCTTACGGCAAGGAGACCAGGCCGGTCGACAGCTTCGACTTCGAGGAGGACGTCAGCGGCTCGCACGATCACTACTTGTGGACCAACGCGGCGTTTTCGTTCGCCGGCCGCCTGACCGACGCGTTCGCCAAACATCACTGGTGCGTGGCGATCCGCGGTCCCGAGGGCGGCGGGCTCGTCGAAGGTCTGCCCATCCATACCTTCAAGACCCGCGAGGGCGACGTCGGGGCCAAGTGCCCGACCGAAGTCCTGATCTCCGACACCCGGGAGAAAGAGCTCAGCGATCTCGGCTTCATCCCCTTGATCCACTGCAAGAACACGGACTACGCCGCATTCTTCGGCGCCAACAGCGCGCAGCGGCCCAAGGTCTACCAGGATGACGCCGCCACGGCCAACGCCGACCTCTCGCGCAA
>JAQULN010000311.1 GCA_028718575.1 Candidatus Krumholzibacteriia bacterium
GAACACGTCGCGAACCTTCCCGACGTAGTCCGGCTTCAGACCGAGTTCCTCGGTGCTGCGCAGGGCGGGCATGGCGGTATCCTCACTGGCCAGGGGGTACGGCGCGCGACGGTCGCGCGGGATGGTAGGCGCGCAGCGGCGGGGGGTCAAGGCGGCGGCGGCGGCGATAGGTGGCTGCGCCAGCGCATGCGACCGCGCCGATCCCAACTCAGGTGCACGGTGTGCCGCAGATCCGTCCGCACCTCGGTCGCCCCCGGATATGGCCCGTGGCTGGGATGCCGGTGGCGATTGGCAACGCCGCAACTGATCACCACTAGTTGCGGACGGACCGCCGCGAGCAACGACTCCGAACCGGAGGTGCGGCTGCCGTGGTGGCCGGCCTTCCAGACATCCGCGCCGGCCGGCCCAGCCGGCGGCAGATGCGCCAGCATGGCCGCCTCGCCGGCCGTCTCGAGGTCGCCGGTCCACAGTCCGTGCAAACGGCCGTCGCGGCAGAGCGCCAGGCTCAACGACGCGTCGTTCTCATGGCGATACGGCCAGTCTCGCGCCGGGGGATGCACGCAGAGGAGCGCCCAGCCCCCAGCCGCGTGCAAGGTGTCGCCGGCTTGCGGCCGCCCCGCCGGCAGTCCCGGTCGGGGCACCGCGGTCTTGCCCGCGAGCAGCCACCGGTCGATCGGCAGGGCAGCAGCAAGATCGGTCGCGCCGCCGGTATGGTCGTCGTGGGCGTGCGATAGGACGACCGCATCGAGTCGCCGCACGTTGAGCCGGCGCAGGAACGGCAGCACGTCCCGCGCCAGGCTGCTGCCACCGTCGGGCCGCGGCGGACCTGTGTCGATCAGGCAGGTCCAACGATCGGGCAGCCTCAACAGCGCGCAGTCTCCCTGGCCAATCGCGAACTGCCAGGCCTGAACGCGGCCGTTGCGTGCGGCCGCGACCAGATCGCCACCAGTGCCTCCGAGCAGCAACAATCCGGGGTAGAGCGCGGCGGCAAGTACCCACCAGCAGCCGCCGCGACGCTGCCACGCCGCCACCAACAGTCCAACGGTCGCCGCGTACGAAACCCACCGGACTGGTCCCCAGACCGGGAGCCCCCGTTCGAGCCCGCCGAGGTGATCACCCGCGGCGGCGGCAGCGACCTGCAACAGGCGCAGGAGCACCCAACCACAGGCCAGCAGCGCCTCGGCCGCCCACTCCCAGCAGAACGCCACCGCCAGTCCCGCCGCCACCAGCGAGACGGCGAGGCCGAAGCACGGTACCGCTACCAGGTTCGCGAGTGGGCCGCCGAGCGGCAAGACCCCGAACGATTCGGCCACGACCGGCAGGGTGGCGAGCTGTGCCGAGACCGTGACGTTCAGGGCGGCGAGCGGCCACCGTCGCCAACGCGGCCAGGACCGTAGGAGCGGTCCCAGCAGGCGCTGGCCGGTGACGATCCCGCCGGCTGCCAAATAGGAAAGGCGCAGCCCTGCGTCCAGCAGACTGGCGGGCTGCCAGGCCAGGTTCAGCCATAACAGCAGCCCCAGGAAACGCAGCCCGTCGCCCAGTCGGGCGAATGCGCGCACCGCGAGCGCCAGCAACACGAGGCCGACCGCGCGGACGACTGAATCGGGCGCATCGACCAAGACGGTGTACGCGCCCAAGGCCGCGGTCATCAGCCCCAACCGCCAGCTGGCGCCGCGGACGACGGTCCCCAACGTGCCAAACAGCAACCCGCTCACGATGCCGACATGCAAGCCGCTAAGCGCGAACAGGTGCGCCAGGCCCAGGCGCGTGAATGGCTCCTTGAGCACCGCTGGCGCGCCGCCGCCGAGCAACACCGCGCCTGCCAGATCCGCCTCGCGCGCCGGTAGACCAGCCGCCAGCACGCCGCGCATTCGAGCTTGCCAAGAAGACTGCACGCGGCCGAAACGGTGCGCGATACCGCCGCCACCAGAGGCCGGCGCCGCGACGTTCGCGGCCGCTGTGGCGATCCACTGCAGACCGCGTCCCTGCAGCCAGATCGCCTCGTCGAAGCCGCCGCTGACCGTCGCGCGCCGCGGCGGCTCCAGACGCCAGCGGCCGGTGAGCGCCGTCCCCAAGACTGGCGGCTCGCCCGTCAGGCGCACGAGCACGCCGTCGCCGGCACGCGGCATCCCCGCCAGCGATGGCGGACCCTGCCAGCTCAGGATGACCGCCGGCGCCGACCATTGACCGGGCTTGTTCTGGCGCGGCCTGGCGGTCAAGCGCAACGCTGCCGCACCTTCGGTCCGAACGCGAACACTGGGGCCATGGGGATCGACAGCGGCGACCGCGGGCCGCCGCGCTAGATCGGCCGCCGCCAACGCGCCGCACCAATAGGCCAGTCCTGCCAGCGCGAGCCAGAACGCCCATAGCGCGCGCCGCGGTACGATCGCCAGGAGCAGCGGGGCAAGGACGGCGAGCCGGACCGCTTGCGGCGACGAGAGCGGCGTGTCGGCGTAAGGCAGGCTGCGGCCGACAGCCGGCAGCAACAGCATCACGACCGCCCAGGTCACTGGCCAGGCCGCGCTTAGCCGTTCGCCGCAGGAGGTCAGGCTCGGGAAGAATCGGCTCCGGGAGGCGCGAGCAACTGATGGCGGCCGTCCGCGATCCAGAGGCAGCATCGGTTGCGTCCCAGCTCCTTGGCCTGGTAGAGCATGCTGTCCGCCTTGCGATGCAGCTCACTGCAGCTCTTGCCGGCGTCAGGAAAGGTGACCGCGCCGTAGGACATGGTCACTTCGAGGACGCCGACGCCCATGTCCGGCGGCAGGGACACGCGGAACGGCCGCCCAACGACGCGCGACAACACCTCGCGGGCTTCCTCGAGCGCCGTGGCCGGCAGGAGGCAGGCGAATTCCTCGCCGCCGATCCGGCAGACATGATCGATCCGGCGCAGCCGCGATTGCAGTTGCTGTGCCACGACCCGCAAGACCACATCCCCGCACTGGTGGCCGTGATCGTCGTTGACGGTCTTGAAGCTGTCGAGATCGCCGATCACGAGCGCCAGCGGCGATCCCGTGCGCGTCGCGCGTTCCAGCTCGAGCGGGAACTGGCTGTCGAAAAACGCGCGATTGTGGATGCCGGTCAGACTGTCGGTCAGGACCCGCAGGTTGACATCTCGCTGGCAGCGCCAACGCCGGGAGACAAAGGCCGACAGACGATGGGCGAGCCGGAGCAAATCCGCCGCCGGCCAGTCGGCGGGACCGCAAACGTAGAGCAATCCCGCTTCTTCTTTGTCGTCACTCGGCGAAAGCAACGGCACCACAGCCGTCACGACGGCCTGCGCTCCGTCCGCGACCAGCGCGGTCTGCAGCGAACGTGGCAGTTCGCCCAAATCGGGAACCCACAGAGACTGTCCGGGCCGCCTGTACCGCAGCCAGAACGGCATGTTGTCGAGCAACGGCGGGGGCACCAAAAACGACGTCGCCTCGTGACCCGCCTGTACCCGGGCGAGCTGAGCGTACAAGCGGAGATTCGGGGCATAGCCGTGCAGCAGGCCAAGGATACGGTCGATCAGCACTTGCTGTTCATTGACCCGCGGGTCGCCGAGCGCGAGTTGTTGCGCGCGTTCCATCGCCTCGAGCACCGCGTCGAGGCGGGCCGTCGTCGCCTGGACACTCGCGGACGCGCCGGCTGGGCCGGCCGCACGCTCCGGCGCTGGCGCCGGGGCCGCGGCGTGCGTGACCGCCGCGCTCGGCTGCGAATCGACCGCCGAAGCCGTTCTGTGGGACGCTCTCAGCGGCGGGCTCTCGGTTCGCCGCTCGAGGGTCGCCTTCTGGTGTCCCAACTCGCCGAGGTCCAGCAAACGGTTGGTGTCGCGGACCAAGAACAGATCCGGCCGCGTGCTTGTGCGGCCGGACAGCGCCACCCGCACGAGGTGGCCGGCTGACAGGAGCTCCGCCACGGCCGCGCGGGCGTTAGCAACCAGCTCCTCCGATTCCGGGTGCGACAAAGCCGTCTCTAGACGGCGACGGGTCTCCACCCCGAGCCGTTCCCAGGGCAATTGCCCGACCAAACCGCGAATGTCGATGGTTGCCGACATATGACCTTTTGGGGCTGGAGGAACAACCGATTAAATTGAACTTTGCATATTAATTATCACACATTATGCGTCCGTCACGCAAGTTTTCTTTGTTCCCATACAGTCGTTGGGTTCAGGAACTTCGTCCGCGGTCCGGGTTTTGCTGTTGCTACC
>JAQULN010000312.1 GCA_028718575.1 Candidatus Krumholzibacteriia bacterium
GTCCAGAGGGGCGAGCAGTCGGCGCACGACGATCAGCGCCAGCAGCACGCCGCCGCCGGCCAAGATAGCCGCCAGCATGAGGACCTGGCGCCGGTTCGCGGTCAGCAGGCTGTCGAGGTGCGTCCGGTTCTGGCCGACCACGACCGTGCCGACGACCTGGCCCCCGGGATGGCGCGCCGGCACGCGGGCGGCCAGGTGGGTCTCGCTGATCAGGATCGATTCGTCGTCATCAATGCGGGTGCGGGTCGTTTTTGGCGCGAACGAACTCAGGGTGGCGAATCGCTCGCCCAGCCGGCGCACATCGGAATGGCCGCGGATGCTGCCGGCGTGGTCCAGGACCACGGCGATCTCGAGATCCGGCCGCCGCTGCAGCATCTCGCGCACGATCGGGCAGAGCGTCAGCTCCGGATAGTCCGCGAGCAGAGCATCGGTGCTCAGCAGCGCGAGGTGCCGCGCCTCCAGCACAAGCCGCATTTCCATCTCGCGCTGCAACGCCCGGCGGGCATTACGTTCGGTCAAGCCGAAGACGCCGGCGACGGTCAATGCGACCAAGACGATCGCGACGAGGGAGAAGAGCAGCTTCATGCTGACCAGGCGTTGTGCGCGTTCCTGTGTCATGCCTGCCTCCTTCCCTCGCTGTGTCAGCGGTTGCCGCTGATCTGTTCCATCCGCGAGAGCTGCTTCATGGCGCGCTCCAGATAGCCGCGCGCGCGCGGATCGTCGGGATCCACGCGTACGGCCTGCTCCCAACTGACAACGGCGTCGCGCAAGGCTCCGGCCGTGAATGCTTCGAGGCCCTGCGTCAAGTACTCCTGCGTCAAGTATTCCCGGACGCGCTCGTGGCTTGGATCGGCGGCCCAGACCAGTTCCCAGTAGCGGATCGCTTCGGTGCGTCGCCCGGCGTTCATGGCGTCCAGGCCGCGGCGGTAGAAGTCCGCGAGTTCGCGCTGGCGTTGCGGCGACAACGCGGCCGCGGCCGCCGGCCGTCCCGCCGACTCGGCGCGTGACTCGGTGAGGCCGTCCGTGGATGCGGCGCCGTCGCCGAGCGACCCCGCTGCGCCTGCGCTTTGCCGCGCCGCCAGCGTGGCGGCGGCTTGCTGCCTGGCGAGGTTGGCGGTCGCGGCGCGGGCGGCCAAGGCGCGCCGCGTGTGTTCGAGCATGTTGGCCGCGTCGAGATCGGCCGGCGCGATCTGCAGGATCGCAGCAAACCCGTCGCGGGCGGTTTCCAGGTCCTCGCGGGCGAGAGCGTCCAGCGCGGCTTCCCAGCGCGTCCGTATTTCGCGGCCGCGCGCCGAACGGCGGTCGCTCTCGGTCTGCACGCGGGCCAGCTCGCGGGCCGCGGTGGGATGGTCCGGCGCCGCGGCCAGCGCGCGGCGCCAGCTCAGCGCTGCGGCCGTCAGGTCGTCCCGACTCTCGTGCTCGTAGGCCAGTCCCGCCCAGGTCGCGCCGGTCAGCTCCGGCAGCTTGCCGTGATCGGGCGCCAGCACTTGCAGAGTGCCGAGCGTGGCCAGGGCGTCGTCCCAGCGGCTTGCGGCCAACTCAAGCCGGACGCGACTCACGAGTTGCTCTTCGCGCTCCCGATTACGCGCGCCGAACGCGGCTTCCAGCCGGGCCAGCATGCCGGCCTCGGCGGCAGCCTGCGCGGCCTGGCGTTGCGCGGCCACGGTCGGCCCGAATGTGAAGCTCAGGCCGAAGCGGTGGATATCGGCCAGGACGTGGTCCTCGTATTGGTACTCGGCGGTGAATCCCTGCCACGTGACACCGAGCCCCGCGGTGAGCCGGCCGTCGCTGGTTCCGCCGCGCAGAGCCACCGTTTGCTCCAGACCGACCTCGAGTCCAGCGTGCAGGCGGCCGTCCATATCGCGGGTTCGTTCCAGATCGATCGCCGCCAGGATCTGCATTCGCGACGCAAGCGGTTGGGTCCAGGCCAGACCGGCCCGCAGCGCCATCGGATCGGGCACGTTGTCATCCAGGAGTTTGATCTGCGGCTCGAGGGCGTTGCGAACGGCGACCCCCATCGCCAGTGACCGCGCGGCGCGATGTTGCAGACCGGCCA
This sequence comes from Candidatus Krumholzibacteriia bacterium, assembly GCA_028718575.1. Lineage (GTDB taxonomy): Bacteria > Krumholzibacteriota > Krumholzibacteriia > LZORAL124-64-63 > LZORAL124-64-63 > Glo-17. Next base: position 2,057 of record JAQULN010000312.1, read on the forward strand.
GGGCAAGAGGCCGCGTCCAGAATCCGAGGTCCAGACCGAGCCCGCTATCGGTGTAACCGGCCAGCTTGTGATGCCGTACCTTGAAGCCGGCGCCGAGCGCGAGATCGCCGCCCAGCAAACTGCGGCCATAGCCGAGGATCAACTCGGTCTCGGTGTTCTGCAGATTGTCATCGAGCAGAACCCCGCGGTCGTCCCGTTCCTCGATCCCGTCGACGCCGAAACGCCGCCAGGTCACCGCTGGCGTGCCCCACCGCCAGTCGGGCAGCACCAGGGATGCGTACTGCTCGCCGAAGCCTAGACCCAGCAGCGAGGTCTGGCTGAACGCGAGCCGGCGCCGGTCGATGCGACCGAGGCCCGCCGGGTTCCAGAGGAGGGCGCTGGCGTCGTCGGCGACGGCGGCAAACGCGCCGCCCATCGCGAGCGCGCGGTTGCCGGCGCCCGTGGCGAAGACGGAGCGGCCGCCGCCGTCATCCGCGGCCGGGCAAGATCCAGCGATCACGCCGGCGGCGGCGATCAACCACATGATACGGCCCTTGCCGATCTCGGCGATCATCGCGCCACCGCCACTTTACGCAGGAGACGCTCGCTCCCACCGTCTGGGTAAGAGACGACGAGTTCTGCCAGGTACACGCCGTTGACCACGGCGTGGCCCTTGCCGTTGCGGCCGTCCCAGAGGATGTCCTGATGCAGGCCGGGATCCAGGCTGCGCTCGCGCACGAGCGTGGCCACCGCTTCGCCGCGCGGCGTCCACACTTGCAGCGTCACCCGTCCCGCGCGGGGCAGATTGAACGCGAAGCTCGTCGTCTCGCGGCCGGCCGCGAACGGGTTGGGGAAGTTGAGGTAGCTGCCGGCGAGGTCGGTGGCGATCGCGCCCGCGGCGGCGGTCCAGAACGGGAACGCCTGTCCGGCCGCGGCCCGCACCGTCACGGTGTTGCCGCCGCCGGGTTGGCGGCAGACGATATCGCCGTCGAGCAGGCCGAAACGCACGCCGCTTGCGGTGGCCGCGGCGCGGACCGCCGCCTGCAAGACCACCGGCCGCGACGCGCCGGCCGGCAGGACCAGCGGGACCGACCCCTCCAGAACCAAACAGGTGTCGCCGCTGGCTTCGACCGTGACCGCGGCCCAGGCGACGCCGTCGATCCAGAGCGAAGCGGCGGTCACGACCTCGCCGGCGGCCAGCATCGTGCCGTCGCGCGACGAGGTCCGCAAGCGCAGCGACGTGAGCTCGAGCGGGGCGGAACCGGCGGGCGCCGGGTTGCTCAGTTGCAGGCGGGCGACTTCCACCTGAGCCAGGTCGTCGGGCAAAAACGGCGGCAGCCGGTCGGTCCAGCCTGCCAGAATCTCCGCCGACGCGGGTTGCAGGCGGGTCAAACCGGAACTGCCGGGCAGGACATAGCCCGGCGCGGCGACCAGCGCCACGGGACTGTCCAGGTTGGCGTCGACGGCGTCCAAGCTGCCGTCGTCCGCGATCAGCTCGAATGCGCCTACCTCGCTGCTGCTGCGCAGGTCGATCCGCAGACCGAGCGTGATCTGGCCATCCGGCGGCAGCAGGCTGCCGCCCAGCGGAATCAGCAGACGGCTGCCGCGGAAGATCATCATGGCGCCGACGTCATCGCCGTTCCAGAGCAAACGACCGTCTTCGATGATCGCGCGCGGATCCTGCAAGCGCCGTTCAGCGTCCAGGCAGGTCAAACGCAGGGTGTCGAGCCGCACGGCCGCGGTGGCCGCCGACCCGGGATGCGCCAGGTTCACCGTCATGGCGGCGATGTCGCGGGCGCCGTAGGGCGACACTGACGGCAAGCGAGGCTCGACGCCGATGTGAAGCGCCAGCGCGGGTTGCTGCAGCGTGATGACCGGACCGACGATCGCGCCGCTTGCGTAACTCACCGGCACCGGCGCGCTGATATTGCCGTCGCGGGCGTCGACGAGGTGGGAGCCGGCGAGCCGCACGCGCAGCGGCCCGGACACCGGCTCGGCGGCCACGTCGCCGCGCACGGAGACGGTCACGGGCGCAGCGCCGGCCGGGACGGTGATCTGCGGCGACAACTGGAAGATCACGAGACTGTCCGCCGGCCCGGACAACAGGCGCAGGCTGTGAA
>JAQULN010000313.1 GCA_028718575.1 Candidatus Krumholzibacteriia bacterium
TCTGCTTCCTGCAGGATCGAGATGATCTGCGTCTCGGTGAATCGCGACTTCTTCATCGGAACCTCCTGGCTCACAGTATGCCAGAAAGCTCTAACTTTCGCGTGTCGCTGTTTGGGGGGAGCTTACGCCTGCTCAAGGTGCCGGACTGCGGTTTCCAAATAATGCTGAGAAGTACGATAATCACCGATCTTATACATGCATACGCCGAGATTCAAAGATGATATACCGAGTCGTCTTATAGAATTTATTTTTCGGCCCACCTCGTAAGCCTTCTTGAACCATTCGAGAGCGTGCCTCAGATTGCCGACGCCAAGGTAACAGAGTCCAAGGCAGTTGGCGTTCTCCGCTACTAATCTGTGATCCATGGTAAGCGCACTAAACAGATAACCAATTTCGAAGTTGTCGATTGCTTTATCCAATTGACCAAGACGAAGTTGTCCGATACCTCGAACGAGCAACTTTTCTCTCGTAGAGAAATCTTTCTGCTTTACACTTTCGTGAATATCAATCTCCGTGAAAAGATCTGCATAACTCTTCGCAATATGTTGGGATTTTGAAGCAAGAAGTATCATCACATCTGGATCTGTTTCTCGCCATTCTTGAGATTGCCTCAACAAAGAAATGAGTTTTTCGAGTGTATCGAGATCACCCTTCCATCGATAGCATTTGGCCATGAGAAGAACTGCGGTAAATACTGATATGCCGGATACAAATTCTTCCTGCGCTTCGCCAATCGCATTCGAAATTATTTCGATGGCCCTATCGTAGCGTTCCCAGGTCAAAGCAACGACAGCATCGTCGTACGCTTTCCCGCTGATGTATTTCTCTATTTGACTATCGCTGATGTCTATCAATCCCATCCCGGTTCCGCTAAAAACAAGGAAGTAAATCGCCCGACAAACCCATCGGCGCCCCGGAGGATTCTACCAAAAAGAAACCAATATTGCGACTAATATGTCATAACTATTGAGGACCAAAACGCTATAAATAAGCCCCCCCCATTTGACTTCCCCGCTCTCCGTCGCGATCTTGTATCTTCTTTAACACTCCGCCCCCGCCATAGGGGTCTCAAGTCGTCTACTTTTGGAGGCATAGTCCGTGGACTGGCATGAACTGAACAAGCACCGCGTGGCCGATCTGCGCGAGATGATGAAGCAGCACCTTCCCCAGGTGCAGGGCGTGATGTCGATGAAGAAAGAGCAGATCGTGGCCTTGTTGGCCGAGGCTCTGGGCATCGAGCCGCCCAAGAAGATCGTGGTCGGCGTCGACAAGACCGCCATCAAGGTCAAGATTCGCGAACACAAGGCCCTGCGCCAGCAAGCGCTCGAGGCCGGCAACCACGACGAGTTGCGCAAGCAGCGGCGCAAGATCCACAGCCTCAAGCGCGACCTGCGCAAGGCCATGAACCTCACGCGTTAGGGTTGCTCACCGGCGACCGCGCGACCGCGCGACGGCATGCGGCAGCACGTAGCCGCTTGCGACGGCGCGTCCCCAAAGGATTGCAAGCAACCGCGATCGCCGGCGCGGTCGCCCGCTGGGTCGCCCCGGGGTGGCCGCCGGCAGGACCGCAGATCCGCTGCTCGCAGAACCCACACCAGCCTCGACGAGCAACTCGCCAAAACGTCGGCCGCCGCGCCCCGGAGGGTGCGGCGGCCGTTTCGTTGCCCTGCCATGCCGGCAGCAGTGGCCGCCGCGGCCCAGACCTCGGCCGAAGCCTCGGCCTACACCGCGACCGTCCCCTTACCTCACCAGCGTCAACTTGGCGCCGGCGGTCCCTGACCGCGTCTCCATGCGCGCGAAGTAGACGCCGCTGCCCGCCGGCTCGCCGGCTTCGTTCAAGCCGTCCCACTCCACCGTGTGCTCGCCTCGCGGCAGGTCGTCCTGCAGGAGCGACCGCACCAGGCGGCCTTGCACGTCGTAGACCACGATCTTGACCGCTCCGGCCTGCGGGTTGGCGAAGCGGATCGTCGTGCGGGGGTTGAACGGGTTGGGATACGCCGTCACGCCGGCCAGCAAGGGCGGCACCGAGTCGACCGGCACCGAGCCGCCCGCCGTGAGCACCTGCACCACGAAATCGTCGAGGTAGAAGCCGGCGCCGGCGTTGCTGCCGTCGCTGGCCAGACGGAAGCGGAACCGCACGTCGGGCTGGCCGACGTACGCCGCCAGGTCGACGCTGCAGCTCACCCACGACGACTGCGTGCCGTCGAAGCACGGCGTGCCGGCCGGCACCTGCGCGCCCTGGCCGCTGGCCAGGCGGGTGCGCCCGGGCACCGCGAGGGCGGTCCACTGGGTGCCGCCGTTGGTCGAGATCTCGAAGAACACCGCGTCCCACGTCGCCTCGATGGCCCACCGAGCCTGGAAGCTCACCACCGGGTCGCTGACCTCGGCGAAGCTGATGCCGCTGGTCATCGTGGCCAGCAAGGTCGCGTTGTGGGGGTAGTTGCCCGCGCTCGACTTCAGGCACTGATCGCTGTTGTAGCCCGGGCTGAAGAGCACCCAGACGCCGCCGAACACGCCGCTGCTTGTCTCGAAGTCTTCGCTGACCGGATAGCTGACGACGGCGCCGCCGAGCACGAAGTCCAGCTCTTGCGGCGAGGCGCTCACCTCGACCTGCTGGCTGCCGGGGAAGTAGTCCACCGCGCTCGCCGTGATCGTGTAGCTGCCGTAGTAGACGTCGAGCGTGTAGACGCCGCCCTCGCTGGCGAGCGCGTTGACCGAAGCCACTACCTCGCCGCCGGGCGAGGTCGCCGCCTGGATCACGGCGTCCAGCGGCTGCCCCTGTTGGTTGGTGACCGTGCCGAACACGACCCCCGTCGGGACCGGCTCGAGTTGGACGTCGACCACGTGCTCGACGCCCCAGACGTTGACGATGTTGGAGATCGTCTGCGCCACGTAACCGGTCGCCGTGACGGTCAACTGGAAGGTGCCGTTGTCCAATAGCTTGTAGTAGTCGCCGTTGGCGGGGTTGGTGTGCACCGGCTTGGTGTTGCCGGTCACCGTGATCGTCGCGGCCACCGGCTCGCCGGTCACGGCGTTGGTGACGCGCCCGGTGACGCCGGCGCGCGCCGACCGCGCGTACGCGACCATGGCGTCGCGGTTGTCGTTCCAGAAGCCCGGCAACGCCGAGCCGCTCGGCCACTTCGTGGTCGACACCTCGCACGTTACGTCGATGCAGTCGGTCTGGTCGTAGCTCCAGTCCTGCAGGGAGCCGGTGATCACGTACCAGGCCGCGCCGTTGGTGATGCCCTGGGGGAACGCGCCGTTGTACATGGGCAGATTGCGCGTCGAGTATTCCAGGCTGAGCTTGATGATCGCGTCGGTGTCGGGCGCGAGGGTATACGTGTAGTCCCACGGGTAGTTCATCACGAGCGCGCCGCCGTGGTAATTGATGCTGATCACGAAATGGTTGGCGGCGGCATGATCCATGAACAACCGGTTCTCCAGTTGGAGGATCGGATGCGTGCCCGCCGGCAAGGGGAAGTTGCGATTCAGGTCGACGTTGTTGGCGTTGTTGCGCTGGTGCAAGTAGGTGCCGTCGGGATTGTAGCTGGGTATCAGGTGCAGCTCGAAGTTGTCGACCAAGTCGGTCTCGTCCTCATAGCCCGGCTGGCCGTACACGTCGAGCAGGTACTGGGCCAGGTTCATGCACAGCACCAGACCCGTGATCTCGTCGCCGTGCATGGACGACGAGTAACGCACCTGCGGCTCGGCCTCGACGGCGTCGACGTTGTCCGAGATCACGATCGCATGCAGGGTGCGGCCCTGCACCGAGGTCCCCCAGGTGTAGTAGCGGACCAGGTTCGGATAGGCGGTCGCGAGTTCCTGCAGCATGGTGCCGATCTGGTCGTTGGTCGGCACGTAGTTCAGCGGATACGTGTAGAGGGCCTCGGCTTTGCCTGCGGCCATGGCGCGCCAAGTCCGCTCGCTCTCCTCGCGGTTTTCGCGCTCGAGGTCGCGCACCTTCTCGGGCCGGTAGCCCGCCAACTGCAACCGCACGAACTCGGCGTCGGTCACACGCGGCGTGAACACGAGCCGCGCGATGCGGCCGCCGGCAAACTCGGGCCGTACCTGGGAGCGGTCGAACGACGCGATCGGCACCTGGGCGAGCAGGGTCTGCAGGGCCGCGTGGTCCGACAGCTCG
>JAQULN010000314.1 GCA_028718575.1 Candidatus Krumholzibacteriia bacterium
AGGTCAGAGTGAAGGCCCGATTGCATCGGGCGCGGCAACGACTAGCCAGCCTTCTTGATCGTCCGGCGATCACCGATCGCCTGTCGCGGGAAGGTCGCCGCGCCCTCGCCGAGCTGCACCTGGAACAAGATCGAATACGTATAGCAGAGGGTGGATCCCGGGGAGGGGGGGAGACGCCATGAGCCAATCGTTTGATCGTTGGTTGCGCCGGCAAGCGCCCCCGGTCGCGGGAGAAGATGGCGCCATGGGCGCCTTGCGGTTGCGCGTCGCCGAGCGGTTCAGCCGCCGGCGGCGCGCGCGGCAACGCTTGGCGGCCATGGGTGTGGCGCTCGCGGGGGTTTTGGTGGTGATCGGGCTACTAGACGTCAGCCCGATCGGATCGAACAATCGCGACCTCGTCCCGCACAAGACGCTGCCGGATTACCTGACGAGTCCCTTCGAGGGTGGCGGGTATGCGATCCGAGGCCGCGGGAGCAGCAGCAAAGAGTTCTGGGAAGCCTACCGCGAATTGCGCGCGGCGAAGATGCGGCGGTTCGTCAACGCTGGATTCTTCGAGTTCAACGACCTGATCCTGTGGCACGTCGGTTACGAATATTTTATCGACGGCGAGTGGCAGCCGGTTGCGGATTCTCCGCAGGATGAGTCGATCTCGACCATGGACGTCACGACAGCCCGCGCCATGTTGGGTTATTTTGCTGAGTTCGCCGAGGAGATCGAAAACGGCACCGCGACGGAGGTGACGGCGCGCCGGTACATGATCGAGGGTCGGGATCTCTGGTTTCGGGTATTCGAGAAAACGATTCCTGAGGGGATTCTCCGCTTTGGCCAGAGTGTTCAAAGTGCCGGCGATATCAAGGCCGAATGACCGCATCAGTGATGGATATCAACCCATTTCGCCATATTATCGACAGCCTGTTTGATAGATCGCGCTTCCTGGTCCTCCGGTCGCTTGACATCGAGACAATGACACGAACAGCCTCTCGATTCCCCATCCTGATCCGGCTGCGGCGTATCGAGATCTTTGTACATGACGTACTCCTTGGTTGCGTCGCTCCCTCATCGCCGGCGGATTGACCAGGATGATACCATATCCCGGATCACCCGCGCATGACCGGTAAAAAGAAGGCCAACAGTCTGCCAGGAGGCGGATCTGCGCCCCGGTGTCATCGCGAGGCAGCACCATAATAGAAATTATATTCATTTCTATTAGATATTTCTGTTCAAAACCGTTCCCGCCTGTGTTATGGTCAACATGTTAAAGGCACAAGAGTCGATGATTCAGGCGCCGGGATGCGCCAGGCGTCGTGGAGCGGGACTCGCATGAAAGGAGCGTGAGCGTGAAAACCTTGGTAGCGGTCGTAATGGCATCTTTGTGGATCGCCGGTGGTGCTTTGGCGCAGACCCAGGCGTGCTACGGCTGGGAAGACGGCGGCACCGCCCTGGGCGAGTCCGGCAACGTCAACTATTTCGTTGACAGTACTCATGTTTCCGAAGGCATTTCCGCACTGGCCATTGAGGAGACCGGTTCCGGCACCGGCCAGATCTACGTGGCCTGGATCACGAATCTGACCGCAGGCGACGAAGTCACAGCCTCGTTCGACGTCTACGACGGATCGCTGCTCGAGGGCGACAGCGTGTATCCGCGGACCCGTATCTGGGCGCATTACAGCGTCGCCGATGATATCAATGGATCCGACGGCTCGGCCGGCGGCAACGACACCTATAGCGATGGTTACGGCTGGAACAATCTGTCCCACACCTGGATCATCCCCGAAGGCAAGGTTGCTCTGGTCATCGAAGCCCGCCCGTACGGGGCCAGTCCTTTTGACCAAGGCTACAACTGGCTGGACAATCTGTGTGTCAGCGCGCCCGAGGGCGCCTGGGTCTACTTCCCCGGCGGCACAGTCGGGACGCAGAATAGCAGCCTAAGCGCGGTCAAGGCGCTGTTCCGCTGATATGGAGTGACTCCTGGTCAAGGGCTGCCTTCGCTTTCGCAGGCAGCCCTTTTCGATGGCGGCGTGATCGCGATCGTGGCGCCATCCAGCGACTAGGTCGGCGCCGTCGGCCGTCTTCCGTCGGCTCCACGGTTGCGGTGCGCTCATCATCCATGGTACGCTCATCGCAACAGGCTCGCGCCCGGCGGATTCAAGACCGAGAGGGGGATCGGCGGTGAGAATTTGGTTGTGGATCGTCCTGGTGGGGCTGTTTGCCGGCGGCGCTGTCGCGCAGGCGGATTATAACTATGAAACGTGCTATAACCGATTGGGTATATTCACGAGCAACTCGCTGCCTGGTTATTTATCGTTTTATAATCATTTAGAGTTCTTGTCCTTGTTGAACATCACCTATACACCCGGTGAACCGTTCTCGGTCTACATCATGGTCTGCAGTACGACTCAGCCTGTATTAGGCCTCGATGCTTCGATCATCTTGCCGCCCGAGTTGGTGCCCGTCTCTGTCATTCCCGCGCCGGGAACCACCTGGATCAACATCGGCACCGCGACCAATATCCTTTCCGGCTTTAGCGCGCCTGTTTTCCCCGACATCGACGGGAATGTGCATCTCGCCACCTTGGACTTGATCCCGGGCGCGGTGGCGGTGGCCGATATCTTCATGGGTCCGTCGGAACCTTCCGGAATCGGGGGCGCGGGCCCTGCGTTCAATATGGGCGGCGAATACATGCGAGCGAACTTCATCGATTACTTGCATAGCGGATGCCGTGAGCCTTCTCCCGCAGTCGGTCGTGTTGCGGTCGTCTTCGGCGGTACGACCTACATGTACCTCATGGGAAGTTCTCCAACCGAGCCCCACTCCCTGACCGCGGTCAAGGCGCTGTTCCGCTGACGCGGCTGCGCCGGCGGCGGCTGTTCCGCGCCTCGTGATCGAGCCACCGGGCTGCGTTTATGCTAGATTGACACCCAGGATCACAACGCGCCGCCGTTCACCTGTTGGCCCCGCAGGAGGCTGCCATGAGTCAGTTCATCCCGGTCCGCGTCTACAAGAACCGTTTCGAGGCCGAGCAGGCCGAGCAGTATCTGGCCGGCCAAGGCATCGAGGCCTGGGTGCAGGCCGACGACGCCGGCGGTATGTACGCCGGCCTCAGCCTGAGCCGCCGCGGCGTGCGCCTGTGGGTCCGCCCGGAGGACGCTGATCGGGCCAAGGAAGCGCTCGAACCGGGGGTGATGATCGATCCGCCGATCGTTGACGGCGAGGAGTGATTGCGGCGACAGCGCGCAGCCGCTTGCAGCCGCGCGCACCGTCGATCCCGCAGAGTCCTGGCTTCCCGTCCAGCCGTGTCCTATCATGACCGCCAGCCCCGAAAGGACGGCATGACCCAGAAATCCCTGCGGCAGCGCTTCGGCCTGCGCCAGCAGCCACGCACTCCGTTCTATGTCGCTGTGGCCGGCAACATCGGCGTGGGTAAAAGCATGCTGACGCGCCTGTTGGGGCAGAGCCTGGGCTGGCCCATGTACTTCGAACCGGTCATCAACAATCCGTACCTCGACGACTACTACCGCGACATGGCCCGCTGGAGCTTCCACCTGCAGGTCTATTTCTTGAGCCAGCGTTTCGCCGTGCAGAAAGAAATCCAGACTCACGGCGGCTCGGCGGTACAAGACCGCACCATCTATGAGGACGTGGAGATCTTCGCGCCAACCCTGCACCGCCGCGGTTGTATGGATCGGCGCGACTACGACAACTATCGCGAGATCTTCCGCAACATGGTGTCGTTCCTGCAGCCGCCCGATCTGATCGTCTACTTGTGGAGCCGCCCGGACGTCACCCTGGAGCGCATCCGCCAGCGCGGGCGCCGCTGCGAGCAGGAGATCCCGCTCGATTTTCTGGTCGACCTGCACGCGGCCTACGAAGACTGGCTCGAGCGCGCGCCGGCGATTTGCCCGGTCGAGATCATCGATACCGAAAAGATCAACCTGCGCGACGACGAAGCCGCGCAGGCGGCGCTGCTGCAGACGATCGCCGACCTGCACCGCGAGAAACACACCCGCCTTGCCGGGGAGGAGCACCCGTGACCTACCGTCCGAGCGACCTCTTGCGCGGGCGCGCCATCCCGAACGCGGTCCTGCGGGCCTTGCCCAAGACCGACCTGCACGTGCACCTGG
>JAQULN010000315.1 GCA_028718575.1 Candidatus Krumholzibacteriia bacterium
GGCCTGGGGCTTGCGCGCGCGCGGCGTTCGCGGCGCCGAACTGGTCGCGCGCACCGACGCCGCGCTCGCGCGCCTGCAGCTCGCAGACCTCGCCCACCGCAACCACGACCAACTCTCGGGCGGCGAGCGCAAGCGGACCGCGCTGGCCGCCGCGCTCGCCGTGCAGCCGGAAATCCTGTTGCTCGACGAACCGCTCTCGTCGACCCATCCCGCGCTGCGCCAGCGCCTACGCGAACACATCACGGCGATCAACCGCGATCTGGGCGTGACCATCCTGGTGGCCACTCACGACGTTCAGGATGCGCTGGCGTTGGCCGGCGCCCTGACGGTCATGGATCAGGGCGTCGCAGTGCAGGCCGGCCCGGTCGATGAGGTCTTGCACCAGCCGCGCTGCGCGTTCGTCGCCGAGTTCGCCGGCGGTGCGAACCTGCTGCGGGTCGACCGCAGTGATGGCGCGGTGTGCCGGGTGGGCGGGCTTGCGATCCAGGCGCCGGCGCCGCTCGCGCCGGGGTCGTTTTTGTCCATACCGCCCGGCCATGTGCTGATCGGATTGACCGAACCCGTGACATCAGCCCGCAATCGCTTCCAGGGCACCATCACGGCGATGCGCCCGTTCGACTACGGGTTCCTGCTCACGGTCGCTTGCGCCGGCACGCCGATCGCTGCGGTGGTCACGCGCGGTTCGGTGGACGAACTGGGGCTGGCGCCCGGTCGCGACGTGTGGCTGTATTTCAAAGTGTCGGCGGTGCGGAGTCTGGGCTGACTCGGTTCGCGCAAGGAGGGCCGGCCATGGTGCTCGCCGTTGTGTTGCTCGCGCTTGGCGTCGTCCTTCTCGCGGGCGGTGCCGAAGCGCTGGTGCGGGGCGGGGCTGCGTTGGCGCGCCGCCTGGGCTTGACGCCACTGGTGATCGGGTTGACCGTCGTCGCGTTCGGCACGAGCGCGCCGGAACTCATCGTCAGCGTCAGCAGCGCCTGCCGGGGGTACGGAGACCTCGCCGTCGGCAATGTCGTCGGCTCGAACATCTTCAACATCGCAGTGATCCTGGGCCTGGCGGCCGTTCTTGCGCCGCTGCAGATCGAGCGCGCGGTGATCCGCCGCGAGGCGCCGCTCATGCTCGGGGTCATGGTGCTGGCGGCGGGCCTGCTGTGGTCCGGCGCCGTGACCCGGCTCGCCGGGATCGCGCTGCTCGTCCTGCTGGCGGCCTACACGTGCGGCGGGATCATGCTGGCGCGCCGCGAGGCAGCCGCGGACTCAGCGGTCGGCTTTGATGGTACGGCGGGCCCGGTCCTCGCGCGCGGCTTGGCGGTCGACCTGGGATTGATCGCCCGCGCGCTGGGGCTTCTCGTGATTGGGTCGCGGGTCTTCGTCGACGGCGCCATGACGATCGCGCGGTCGCTAGGGGTGAGCGAGGCGGTGCTGGGGTTGACGATCGTGGCAGCCGGCACCAGCCTGCCCGAACTGGCGACCTCGGTCGTGGCCGCGCGCCGGCGCGAGGCCGACATCGCCGTGGGCAATATCCTCGGCTCGAACATCTTCAATGTCCTCGGCGTGCTGGGGCTGACCGCGGTTGTGCGGCCGGTGCGCGCGGCCGGGATCACGATCCTGGATCTCGCCGTGATGATCGGCCTCGCTGCCGCGTTACTGCCGCTCTTGGCGACGGGCCGGCGCCTCGAGCGCTGGGAGGGAGCCTTGCTGCTGGCCGGCTTCGGCGTTTACCTCTGGCTGCGCTGGCCAGTGTGGGGCTGAGGCGCCGTTCGTCGCGGGTCTGGGAATCGACCGCAACCCAACGTGTGAGCCTGGTCCGTTGATAAGTTTACCAAATTCGTTATCTTTATTGGAACCGTACCGCCACCAAGGAATAGGAGGCAAAAGATGACAAAAATTCTCATTTTATACTACAGCATGTATGGCCACGTGGAGACGATGGCACACGCGGTAGCCGAGGGCGTCGGTCGCGTCGAAGGCACCGAGGTCGCGGTCAAGCGCGTGCCCGAACTCATGCCCGAAGACGTGGCCCGTAAAGCCGGGGCGAAGCTCGACCAGCCGGCGCCGATCGCGACGGTGGACGAGTTGGCGAGCTATGACGCGATCATCTTCGGCACGCCGACCCGGTTCGGGAACATGTGCGCGCAGATGCGGAACTTCCTGGATCAGACCGGCAAGCACTGGGTCAAAGGCACGCTGATCGGCAAAGTCGGCAGCGTCTTCACCTCGACGGCGACGCAGCACGGCGGACAGGAAACGACGATCACGTCGTTCCACACCACGTTGCTGCACCACGGCATGGTCATCGTCGGCGTGCCCTACTCGTGCCAGGGCTTGTTGACCATGCAGGAGATCACCGGCGGCAGCCCGTACGGCGCAGGCACCCTGGCCGACGGGGACGGCAGCCGGCAGCCGTCCGCGAACGAGTTGGCGATCGCCAGGTTCCAGGGCGAACACGTGGCGGCGATCGCGAAGAAACTGGCGCGCTAATCCGCTGTCGTAGCGGCGGTAGCACGCGGCGGCGTTGCCTGGCGCCGCCGCTGCTTGCCGCTGCTTGCCGCTGCTCGCCCTCCTTCCGCAAGTTTCGTCTCACCCCGCCGGTCGAATCTGCTATGATTGCCGGCGTTCTCGCGCGCGGCGCCCGCCGCGCTTTCGCGGACCCAATTCAACAAGGAGTCCGTCATGCGTATCACTCGTCCAGTCTCCCTTGTTGCCGCCGCGGTCATCGTGCTGGCCGGCGGCGCCGCGGCCCAGTGGTCCAGCGACCCGGCTGTGAACCTGATCGTCGGCGGCGGCCCCGGCGAGCAGACCGTGCCGCACGTGGCTGTCGTGCCGGCGGGAGGCGCCTACGCCGGCTTCATCTATGTCGGCTGGTACGACAACGCGAGCGGCAACTACGACGTCGCCCTGCAACTGCTGAGTCCGCACGGCGTGGCCATCTTTCCCGCCGGCGGGTTGATCGTCAGCGACCAGCCGCAAGCGTCCTGGGTCATGGACTGGAGCCTGACGACCGACCAGGACGGCAACGCGATCGTGTCGTTCGCCGACATCCGCGACGGCGACTCGAATATCCAGGTCTACAAGATCTCGCCCGCGGCCGAGTTCCTGTGGGGTCCCCATGGAATCAGCCTGAGCACCGGTCCGGACTTCAAGGGCCCGCCCGCCGCAGCGGTCGCCGCCGATGGCGATGTCGTGGTGGCCTGGATGCAGGAAGGCGCGCCGACCGGGGTCCGCATGCAGCGTCTGGCGCCCGACGGCACGTTGCGTCTGGCGGCCGGTGGCGTGATCGTGAGCGAGCCCGGCGACACCTCGCCCGCGGGCAACGTCTTGGTGCCGACAGGTCCCAGCGATGTCATCCTGGGCTACGTGCCGGTCTACTCGTTCATGGGCAACCGGCAGATCAAGACGCAGCGCTTCGATGCTCTGGGGCAGCCGGTGTGGCCGTCGTACCTGATGGTGATGGACGACAGCACGCTGCCCATGGGCCACTACTTCCAGATGATCGCCGACGGCGAGGATGGCGCGCTGTTCTGCTGGAACGTGACGGTGGGCTGGGCGTTCGGCTGCCGCGTGCAGCGGGTGGCCGCGACCGGCCAGGAATTGCTGCCCCACAACGGTGCGTCGGCCGACGCGGGCGGCGCCACGGGTCAGATCGAACCCAGCGCGGTCTACAACCCCGCGACCGGCGAGATCACCATGGTGTTCGTCGCGATGAACGAAGCGCAGAGCCAGCGCGGGCTCTCTGCGCAGCGTTTCGACGCCGCCGGCCAGCGCCTGTGGGGCCCGGCGGGCAGCGTCTTGCTGCCGCAGGATGCCGATCTCGAGGTTACGCCGTGTCTGGTTCTGCTCGACGGCGCGCCGATCGGCACGGTCCTGCATCAGCCGGGCGGGCAGTACGGCTCTGAACGGGTGCTGGCGTACCGGTTGGACGACGCCGGCGGTCTGGTCTGGGCGGGCGGCACCATCGAGGCGGCCTCGACGCCGAGCAGCAAGGGATCGCTGCAGATGGCGGCCAGCACCTTGACCACGGTCGCCGTCTGGAAGGACGAGCGCGGCGGCAACCCCGACGTCTATGCGCAGAACATCAACGCTGACGGGACGCTCGGCGAGCCGATCGTCGTGATC
>JAQULN010000316.1 GCA_028718575.1 Candidatus Krumholzibacteriia bacterium
CGCCCGCCGAGAAGGCCGGCCTCCAGGGACTCGACGTCGACCTGTCGGTCGACGGCAAGGCGGTCGATACGGTCGACCAGCTCCGCAATACCGTCTCGTTGATGCCGGTCGGCCACGAGACCAAGCTCGTAGACTGGCGCGGCGGCAAGACGATCAACGTCAAGGTGAAGCTGGACACCCTGCCCGACCAGGATCAGCTCGCGAGCCGGCGTTCGGTGCCGACTGCCGAAGACGGGCTCGACGGCGTCACCGTGCGCGAACTCACCGAGCGCGTCCGTTCGCAGGCCAGAATTCCCGACGACGTCAAGGGGCTGCTCGTGGTCGAGGTCGACCAGCGCAGCCGCGCCGCCCGCGAGGGGCTCGCCCGCGGCGACGTGATCATGGAGGTCAATCGCAGCGAGGTGACGAGCCTGCGCGATTACAGCGACGCGGTGAAACGGGATACCGACAAGCCCGTGCTTCTGCGCGTCTACCGGCCGCAGACTCAGGCGCGGATCTATGTCGCGATTCCGCGCTAGCGAACACAGCGGACCCAGCGAACTCAGCGAACCCAGCGAAGCCAGCGAAGACGGCCCCGGCGACACCAACGCCGGGGCCGAGCTTTTTCGGCTCAGGGCCGCGTCGGTCCCTCGTCGTGGAAATCCAGCAGGTCGATCGGCATGACCACGGTGGTGGCGATGTTGCTCTGGTGCGACGTGATGCGCTTGAAGAAGCGCAGCACGAGGGCCAGGCAAACCGCGTCGCGGGTCGTGAGATTGCTCTCGGTGATCGCGACGATGGCTTTCTCACACTCGCGCCCCAAGGCGCGGGTGTCGGCGATCACGCGCGCGGCGGCCTCGTCGTCGCTGGTCGAAAACGCGCGGCGGGTGCGCGCGAAGAGATCGTCGATGCGGGTCGTGCGATCGGCGAGCCAATCCGCGTAGAGCTGTCGGTCAGGTTGCGCGGGCAACAGCTCCGTGACGTCGTGGATGTTCTTGACGTAGTCCCCGATGCGCTCGGCATCCTTCACCGCGTTCATGAAGATCAGGGCGGTCGGCACTTCGCCGCGGCTGCCGCCGAGGCTGAGGCGGGAGACCACACGGCGGCGGATCTGCCGCATGAGCGCGTTGATCCGCTTGTCCGGATCGAAGACGCAGCCCGCCGGATCGGCGTCCGGCGTTCCCCGCACCAGCACGTCCGTGGTGTAGGCGAACATCCCGCCCGAGAGCACGAGCATCTGGTCGAACATCTCCATCAGGCTGCGGGTCCAGTCGTCTTCGCGGAACAACGACAGGATCGACTTGAAACGCATGGCGAACCTCCAGCAGCCTGCTAGCCGAGCCAGCGGTGCAACAATAGAAAAAATAACGGCATCGCGAAGAATACGCCGAACATGTAGAGCAATGCGTAGATGCGACGGCGCGACGTGGCGTGAGCCAGGCTGCGGGCCAGCTTGATCGGGATCATGCGGATCGAGCGCACCGGGTAGATGATCAGGATCCCGGCCACGTTGAAGAGCAGATGCACGAGCGCCACCGTCACAGCCGCCACGTTGCCGGCCAGGGACGCCAGCAGCGCGGTCACCGTCGTGCCCAGGTTGGCGCCAAGGGTCACCGCGAAGGCTCCGGTCAGGGGCACGATGCCGGCGCCGATCAACGGGATCAGCAGACTCGTGGTGACCGAGCTGCTCTGAACCGCCACGGTCAAGACCAGGCCGACGGCCATCGCGCCCACGCCGCCGTTCTGCACCCAGCCGGCGATCGAGCCTTCGGCGCGGTCGAGCACGACCTGTTTGAGGGCGCGGGTCAAGCCTGTCAAGGCCACAAAGATCAGCCCCAGCGACAGGACGAGCAGCACGACTCCGCCGGCCCAGGGAACGAGTCGAAGATCGTCCGTCACCAACCTCGCGCACCAATCGACCGCCGGCGCGACGATCACCTTGACCGGACTCTGGAATTCCAGACCCTGGGCGCCGATCAGATGGGTGCTCAACCAGATCGCCGTGTGTTCGAGCCAGCGTGTCGCCTGCTCGAGCGGGAATAGCACGAGGATCGTCATCAGATTGAAGAAATCATGCATCGTGGCGCCGGCGAAGGCGCGCACGAACTCGCCGCGCCGGTTGATGCTGGTCATCGCGACCATCGTGTTGGTGACCGTGGTGCCCATGTTGGCGCCCATCACGATCGGAATCGCTCCGCGCACCGTGAGCGCGCCCGCCGCAACCAGCCCTACGACGATGCTCGACGTGGAGCTGCTGCTCTGGATGAGCGCCGTCGCCAAGAGGCCGATCATCAGCCCGAGCACCGGGTTGCTGGTGCCGGCGATCAAGGCTTGGCTGAAGCCGCTGCCGAAGAGCTTGAAGGCAGCGCCGAGCAGGCTGATCGCACAGAGAAAGAGGTACAAAAAAAGCGCGACCAGCAGGCAGCGCCGAAAAGCAGCGGCGGTGAAGGGGCGCTGGCGACCGGCGGCGAAGGCTCGGAAGCGGTCCAGGTTCATGACCCTTTCGGCGGTCCGGTCCAGAGGGCGGTCGTCGGACGAAGTGCGGCCAGGTTAACCTGGCGTTAACGCGAAGTCAAAAGGTGTAGACGCCGGTCGGCCGACAGTGGCCAGGGCGGCAAGACCTGCCCCATCCCACGGCCGATTTCGTCCGCCGGGCCGGCTCCGCGACACCGGAAACGGCCGAATCGGCTCGTTCAGCGGGGCTGCGACGGGCCGGATTTTTGCAATGCGATCGAATTGGGTTATGGTGGGGCCCGCAAGGCGTCTCCATCATCGATCCACGGCAGGAGGCTGGCGGCATGGCCATTCTCAAGGTTGCCCGCATGGGCCACCCGGTTCTGCGCGAGAAGTGCAAGCCTATCGACCCCAACCAGATCACGGGGCCGGAGGTGCAGCGCCTGATCCGCGACATGCTCGAGACGATGTTCGAGTACAACGGAGTCGGCTTGGCCGCGCCCCAGGTCTACACGCCGGTGCGCCTGGCGATCGCCGGCGGCGAGGTCGACCAGGAAGGCCGGCCCCGGCTGCGCGTGCTGATCAACCCGGAGATCACCGTGCTGGACAAGAACCGGCGCGAGGGCATGTACGAGGGCTGCCTCAGCGTCCCCGGTTTGCGCGGCTACGTGGAACGGCCGGCGCACATCCGGGTGCAGGCCTTCAACGAGAAGGGCCAGCGGATCGATCTCGAGCTGGAAGGATACCCGGCGATCGTCATGCAGCACGAATGCGACCATCTCGACGGCATTCTGTACGTGGATCGCATCGAAGATCCCAGCAAGCTGGGCTTCGAGGAAGAAGTCCATCGCTACCACGACCTCGGCGAGCGCGACGACGACGGTGACGATGACGATGACGACAATGACGACGAGGACGATGACGACGAAGAAGACGATTGACATCGGCGCCGGCCGGCGCGGCAACGCCGGCTGCCTTGAAGGGACGTCCATGCAGGAACGGATTCTGGCGGAATTGGTCGCGGCGTTCAATCGCCGCGATTTCCGGCGGGCCGCCGGCCACGCGGCCGAGGGCTTGCTGAGGGCCGAGGGTCGCGACGAGGTGTTCTGGATGGGGCTCGGCGAGGCCTGCGAAGGGTTTGGCTGCCTGCTCGACGACCGCGCGGACGCGGCCGAGCAGCACTTGATGGTGGCCATGCACAACCTGCGCAACTTCGGCTTCAGTTACCAGGGGTTCCAGATCACGCCGCTATTGGCCGGCTTGCGCCGCAGCGCCGAGGAGATCCGCGTGGTGCGGTCGCGGCACAAGCGGGTCTTCGATATCACGCTCCTGCCGCAGCTCCGCCTGGCGGTCAAGGAACAGCAGAACGTCTGATCGGAGTCACGCCGGACCCGGCGATCGTCCGCGCCCGGCGCCCTGAACTACTCTTGCGCTGCCGCTGCTTCCAGCGGGATGCGGTGCTTGTTCCGCTCGAGCCATTGCGCGAACGTCTGTAGCCGCGGGTTCAGCTCGCGCGACAGCGCGACGTCCCGCCGGCCGCAGAACTCCCGTTCGAAGTCCCGCTTGAACTGGAACATGTTGCCGAGATCCTCCGCGCCCGGGAACCCAAAGCCGCGATAGGTTTGCGGACTGACCGCCGCGTGGACGACCTCGCGGCCGAATGCGCGCGTCATG
>JAQULN010000317.1 GCA_028718575.1 Candidatus Krumholzibacteriia bacterium
ACTTTCCCGGAGCGTGACAACGTGAACCTGCCGCGACCCCAACTCCTACTGCCGATCCTCGTCCAGCACTTCACCGAGCTGGATGTCCTGTGGGAGCGACGCGAGGCCTGCCTCGATGATCCCGTCTGGACCGCGCGGGATCTGGCCGACATCGAACGGCGCGCGCAGCGGCACCTCGAGGGACTGCTGCTGGGCCAAGGGCGCGCGCTGGATCTGGCGCGTCCGGCGCTGCAGGGAGAAGAGCGCGGCGCAGCCACCGCCGCGGCGTTCGTCATGCTGGACCTCGGCGTCGCCGAACTCCGCGCCGAATTGGTCGCGGCGCTGGCGGCCGCCGCGCCGGAGGCCGCGCACGGCATCCGCATCGCGCTGCGCCACCGCGACATCGCCGATCTCGAACCGCAGTTGCGCGAGCTGGCCGCCGCGGGCTCGCCGCTGGTGCGCGCCTGCGCCTGCGACGTGCTGTCCTATCATCAGTTGCCAGCAGTGGCTGGGGTGCGCGAGTTGCTCGACGCCGAGGACGAGGAGATTCGCGCGCTCGCGGTCCGTTGTCTCGGCCGCTGGGGCGGACCCTGGACCGCTGACGATCTGCGCGCGCAACTCGCGGTGCCTGGCGCCTTGCGGGCGCACCGGGCGGCGCTGGAGACCTCGGCGCAGCTGGCGCTGCCGGGTTTGCTCGAGATCTGCCGCGACGCGGCGTATCGCGACGACGGGTCGTCTCTGGAAGCCTTGCGGTTCCTCGGCGTAATCGGGGACGCCGTCGAGATCCCCCGCCTGCAGTGCGAGGTGTCGGCCGCGGCCGCGACGGATCAGTCTGGATCGCCGGCACTCGCGCGAGGTGCCGCGGCGCTGGCGGCACTGGGCGCGCTCGGCTCGCCGCACGGCGTACCGATCTTGCTCGCGGCCCTCGAGCGGCCGCTGCTTATGCACGCGGCCGCGGCGGCGTTCCTGCGCATCACCGGGGCCGCGGACGTCAAGGGCGCGCCGGTGCCCCAGCCGGCGGAGCTGGACGCCGAGGCGGCGGAGTTCTGGGACGAGCACGTCGAGGTCGACCCGGCGCTGGCGCGGCGGTGGTGGCAGGAGCACGGCGGGCGATTTGCGCCTGCCGAGTGGTGGCAGGCCGGGATCGCAGTGGATGGTTGGCCGGTGGATGAGAGGGTGCCGTTGGCGGGGAGGCGGGATGTTTGGCTTGCGGATCGTTACCGGAGGAAGACCGCCGGCGCCGCTGAGGCCATGGCTTAGATTTTCTCGCCGTGTTATTCCTTCGACGGTCAAGCTCTCTCGGCCAGCGGTTCCGCGTAGATGTCGGTATAGCCCTTGGTGCGTAGAAAAGCCAGCAGCCGATCGGCCACGATGATCTTCGTGGGATCTTCAGCGAGGCGGAAGATCAGCATGTCGCGAGGAACAGCGGCAGCGCTCACGATGATCTCGTTGTAGAAATGCAGGTCGGGGCCGAGTTCCGCTACGTCGCTTGCGGCCGCATCGGCGCAGGCGACAAGGCCGACGATGTTCAACACGCGATAGTGGTCGAAAGTCTCTCCGGTCTCCGGGTTGGCGATGGTGGCTCGGTACTCCTGCAAATTGTCGACGCCGGCCTCGCGAAGATGCCGGCAAAAAACCTCAGTCGCGACGAAGGCGGGTGTCGTAAAGAAAGTCGGCAAGCGCTGGCCGTCGTTGTCCAGATCCAATTCGAATTCGATGGGTTCGGCGATCGATTGGCTGATCGGCCGGCCGGAGATCAATGGTACGTCCCAGTGCGACACGAGATTGATGAACGCTCCATCGGGTGGGCATTGACGGCTCATCAGAGATACCACGGCTGCCTCCAGACGGCTGGATCTAGTACATGATGCCGCCGTCCGCGCCGAAACCGGCGGCGCGGCGGGATACGTAGATGCGCATCAGATTGATGTCGACCTCGAGGTAAGTCGAAGCGCGATCCAGATAACGCACGATGTTGCGGCGCGGCGGATACTTGCCATTCTGCTTTTTGCCCTCGCAGTCCGCGCACTGGGCCGGGGCTGCGAAATGGGACAACGCATGATTATTGATAGCGTCGAGATACTCGCTTACCCGCGTCTTGTAGCCGCATTCTCCGACACCGTATCCCTTGGTGCTGTGGGGCCCCTGGTGCAGCTGCATGGCGGCGAGTGCCATCACCTTGCGCGATAGCGCTGTCTTCTCCGCGGCGTTTGCCACCGCCCATTCCTTGAGTGCCGAGGAGTAGGGCATGAACTTGCCGTTATTGCCGTGGTCCACGTCATAGCCGCTGTCGGCGAACATTTTGCCCGCGCCCTTGGGCGGACTCTCGGCGAGCCACTGTGTGACCGGGTGGCCTTTGAGCTGCTGCCACGGAATCAGATGGTGTGCCTGCGACGGCCACGCCGTTGCGCTCACATCGTCGATCGACGCGACTTGCTTCGGTTCAACGACGCCGAGATGCTTCGCGATGTTAGTTCTGAGTCTTCCGCCGTCACCCTCGAGGTTGCAGTGCCACTCATGATCATCCGGCTTGTATTCGCACTTGGCGTCCTTCTGCATGATGTCGATCAGGACGGCAACTAGTTCGCCGACTTGCGTCATGCTGTCTTCCTTTCACCCCGCAATATTCTTCTCATTGTGAAACAGTGGATCCCCCATCCGGCAGACGTTCTTCCCCTCGAATTTCACGTCGAACGAGTACATCATGAACTCGCAGGCGCCCTTGAACTTGCTGCTCGCCACGCCGCCGCCCGCCGAGCCCGCCTCGTCGCCGGCCGACATCTGGTACTTGGCGCCCTTGACCATGGGCATCGCGCCGTCAGTCTTGACCTTCGACGGGCCGCCGCTGGTGTCCGACGCCTTGCCGATGTTGGGGTAGGGGATGGGCACCGGACCGCCCGGTGTGGGGGTCTTGCAGACGTCGGGGAAGACTACGCTCATCCCGCCGCTCTGCTTGTGCACGATGCCGCGGCCGTTGGCGAAGGTCGACTGTCCCATCGCGAGGTCCTCCGTCCCTATTTGTTACCGCCGTCGCCGCCGCGCCGCAACGTGCGACCCGCCGCGGTCGCCGCGGTCGTCTTTCAATCCGCCAGCGCATCGACCAGCGCGGCCGCGCGGGGCGCGCCGTCCGACGCGCACCACACGAGCGCCGGCACGGCGACGCGCTGTTTCTGGATGCCGAGCGCCGCCAGCCCCAGCATGACCGGTCCGAGGGCCGCGCCGAGGTCGCCGCAGCAGTCGGCGGGGTGTTCGACGGCCGCGTCCGGCGCCAACTCGCCGTGCGAACGTAGACTGGCGACCCCGTATTCCTTGGCGCCGAAGCTCTCGCCGTTCAGCCCGGCGAAGATCGTCGCCACCGGCTCGCGCAGCAGGCCGGGCGGCGCGAGCACCGCGGCGAACGCCGCGGCCAGCCCGTCGCCGCGGTACGGCTCTTCGCTGTAGCGATGGCCCGGCTCGTCGGCCGTACCGACCGCCAGCACGCTCGCGAGCGGCGCGTGATCTGCCAGCGGCGGCGGCGCCCCCGGCCGGCCGAGCAGGACCATGCCGGCGCCCTCGCCAGGGATGAAGCCGTCCCTGACCTGCGCGCTCTGGATCCGCCGCTCGCGGTCGAGGGTGGCCAGGAGCATGAGGTCCAGATAGCTGTCAACGCCGCCGGCCAGCGCGTAGTCCCCGGCGCCAGACGCCAGGAAATCCAACGCCGCGGCCATCGCGAGAAGGCCGCCCGCCCGCCCGCCCGGCACAAGCCGGCTGCGCGTGAGATCGAAGCGCACTCCCGCCGGCTCGAGCTGGGCGGCCAGGTGCTCCAGGAATGCCGCTGGGACCGGATCGGCCAGCTCCGGGTGCTGCTCGGGCGTGGCCAGAAAGAGAGGCACCCGGCCGGCGAAACCGGCCGCGGCAAGCCCGTTGAGCGCTTCGGCGAGCGCGGGCGCCGCCAGTCGCAAGAGGCGTCGCTGGCGGCTGGTCAAGCCGGGCACCGCCTCGACGGCGGGCGCGAGCGGCGGCAGGGCGTCGTCGGGCACCAAGGCCATCACGAAAGGTTGCAAGCGCGCGTCGAAGACCGAGGACTCCGCGAAGCCCGCCACGCCGGCCTGCACCGAAGTGAAGGTCTGGG
>JAQULN010000318.1 GCA_028718575.1 Candidatus Krumholzibacteriia bacterium
CCTCCAACTCCGCGGGCAGATCGATCTCCGCCCGGACCGATGCGAGCTCGCAGAGCTGGGCGGGCACGGTGCCGGTCACGCTCGCGAACTCGAGCCGGCCGCCGTGGAAATCCGCCTGGATGCCTTGCGCCGCCTGCAGTGCCACAGAGTGGCCGCTGCTGCCGGGACTGTCAACGATGACGCTGGCCGTCAGTTCACGCAGGCCGATCCCCGCCGGGGCCTGGATCAAGCGCCCGGCGAAGTCGACGTCGCGCGCCACTTCCTCGCCGCCGGGCACGGCGATCGACACGCGCAACGGCTCCTGGTCGAGATCGACGACATCCGGCCAGAGCACGACCACGTCGCACGGAATGGCCATCTCGTTGCGCATGGTCACCGTCATTGAACCGCGGTCGATCACCGCTTGCAGGACATCGTAGTCCGCGGGCAACGCCGTCTCGATGCTCGTGCTGCAGGTCTGGGCCGGCACGACGGCGATCGCCGCGCTCGCGGCGAGATCGCTCAACGTGATCTGGATCGCCAGCGCAGCGCCGGCGTCGACCGTCACCAGTTCCTCGCCGGATCCGGGCGAGCCGCCGCGGATGCGCACCGCCACGGCGCCGGGCAACTCGACGCCGGCCAGATCGGCGCTGCGCTGAGCCGCGCCGCCGGCCGGCACCGGATCGAACTCGACGCTGGCCAGAACCTGTAGCGACGACGCGGCGAGCAGATCGATAACGAGGCCGTCGCCGCCGTCGGGCGTCGACACGGCAACCGGCAACCCGTTGGCGAGCGTCACGGTGAGCGTGCCGCGGTCGAGGGTCGCGCTGGTCAGGCCGGCGATGGTCTCGGCATCGCTCTGGTCCTCGAACCCGAACGGCGGGATCGGCGCCATTTGTCCGTCCAGGGAGGCGGCTTCGGCGCAGAGTTCGGCCAGCTTGAATGCGAAGACGGTCGGCTCGAAGAGTTCGAGCGGGAACGATCCCAGGGTGGCATGCCGGGTTTCCGCCGGAATGTCGACGGTCAGGTCGAAGCCCAGTCCCACGGTGTCCGGGTCGCCGGCCACCCAGAAGCCGAGCGCGCCGTCGTCCAGACGGACGAGGTAGTCCTCGCCGTCGACCAGGTCGGCGATCGCGAGATGCTCTTCCCCTAAGGGAACCGTCAGGCGCGTGGTGAAGGTCGGCAAAGCGGGTTCGGCGAATTCACAACCGCCGAGGCAAAGGCCGGCGGCGATGACGATCAGCAGCAGGCCGGTCGAACGGCTGCCGGGATCGAGGCGTACGTGGCGCATGGCGGATCCTCGGGACGCGAGTCGAGGGCGAACGACGCCGCGGTCCTAGAAAGAGGCGTACCATGAGCTAGCAGGAGGACGCGGCGGGACGTTTGCGGAACACGGCGGCATCATCGGAGACGACGAGGCTGCTCGAGGCGGGGGCAACCAGCGCGATCCTGCCCGGGGCAGGTCGCGAAACGTTGCAGGCTGCACGGCGCTGGGACGCTTGACCCGTGGCGGGCGAGTCCCTAGTATCCAGAAGCCGCGCGGCCGGCCGGTTCGGTCGCGCGAAATTCGTGAAAGGCCCCTCGTGCCGCGTTACGTTCTGCGCCGCTTGCTGCAATCGCTGCTGCTGGTCTGGGGCCTGTTGACGGTCGTGTTCTTTCTGGTGCGCCTGATGCCCGGCGATCCCGCCGATCTGATCGACGACCAGCAACTCGGGCAGGCGGGCCGCGATCTGGTACGCGAGCGGCTGGGATTGGGCGGGTCGCTGCCCGACCAGTACGCCGCCTGGCTGGGCGGCATTGCGCGCGGAGATTTCGGCGCCAGCTTACGACAACAACGGCCGGTGACGGACATCCTGCGCGAAGCGGTTCCCAGCACATTGCGCTTGACGGCGGCGGCGCTGGCGGTGGAACTGGCAGCCGGCGTGGGGGTCGGGGTCTTGGTCGCACGCCATCCCCGGCGCCGGCGCGCGCGCCTGCTGAATGCCGGCGGCCTGGTGCTCTACTCCCTGCCCAGCTTCTGGCTCGGTCTGGTGGCGATCCTCTTGTTCTCGCGCACCCTCGGTTGGTTGCCAGCCGGCGGCCTGCAGTCGCTGGCGGCTGAATCGTTGCCGTGGGGCGCGCGTCTGCTCGATCAGATGCGCCACCTGGTGCTGCCGGTCCTCGTGCTCGGGTTGGGCAACTTCGCCGTGACGGCGCGCCATATGCGCACCAGCGTGGGCCGCCAACTGGCCAGCGACTGGATCCTGGCCTCGCGGGCGCGCGGACTCGGCGAGACGCGCATCCTCCGCCATGCCCTGCGAGGCTCGCTGCCGCCGCTGCTGACGCTGGTCGGCCTGAGCCTGCCGGGTCTCTTGGGCGGTGCGGTCGCGGTAGAGACCGTCTTCGCCTGGCCCGGCATGGGACGCGTCGCCGTGCAGGCGCTGCTGGCCCGCGATTACCCGGTGATCATGGCGGTGACCGCCCTGGCGGCGACGCTCGTGACGCTCGGTTCGCTGCTGGCCGATCTGGCCTGCCGCTGGGCGGATCCGCGGTTGCGTCTGGAAGCCGGCTGGGAGGAGGTGCGCTGATGGCCGGCATACAACCAGCCGCCGGCCTGTCGGATCGCGCCGCCGCGGCCGGCGGCGATCTGCGGCTCGGCTTCTTGTTGGCCGGCCTCGGACTCGTTGCCGCCCTCGGCGCCGACGTGCTCGTGCCAGGCGATCCGGCGGCCCTGGGGGCGGCGGGCCAGGCCTTGCGATCGCCCGGGCCCAGTCACCTGCTGGGCACCGACGTGCTCGGGCGCGACGTGCTGTGCCGGCTGCTGCACGGCGGTCGGATGTCGCTGCTGGTCGGCTGGGCGACCATGGTGCTGGCGACCGGTTTGGGCACGGTCGTCGGATTGGCCGCGGGTCTGGGGCCGCGCTGGCTGCAGCGCACCCTGACGGCGGTGATCGATCTGTTCCTGGCGTTTCCCACCATCTACCTGGTGCTGTTGCTGGTGGCCGTGTCGCGGCCGTCGTTGTGGCTGCTGATCGCAGTCCTGACCGTCTCGAGTTGGATGGATGTGGCCAGGCTGGTGCGGATTGAAGCGCTCGCGCTGCGCGACCGGGAATTTGTCGCGGCGGCGCGCGGGCTGGGAGTCGGCGCCTGGCAGGTCGCTTGCCGGCACGTGCTGCCGAATCTGCTGCCGACCGTGGTGGTGGCGGCCGCCTTGCGGGTCGGCCAGGCCATCCTCGTGGAGTCGTTCCTCAGCTTTTTGGGCCTGGGACCGCAGGCGCCGCTGGTCACCTGGGGCTCGATGATCGCCCAGGGTCGGGCGCACTTGCTGGACGCTTGGTGGTTGACGGTGTTCCCGGGCATTGCGATCGCGGCGACGGTCCTGGCTTACAATCTGATTGCCGACGGCTTGCGAGCGCGGCTGCTGCCGGTGGGATCGGAGCTGGAGGTGGGCCGTGGCTAACGCCGGCCTGCTCGAGGTTCGCGGTCTTTCCGTTCGCTATCGCAGCGACGCGCCGCCGGTGCTCGGCGGTTTGGATCTGCGGCTCGCGGCGGGCGAAGCTCTGGCGGTGGTCGGCCCGTCCGGCTGTGGCAAGAGCACGCTTTGCCGCGCGTTGCTCGATCTGTTGCCCGCCGGCGCCTCCCTCACCGGCAGTGTCCGCTGGCAGGGGACGGAACTGACCAGCGACCGCCGCCGCTGGCATGGCTTGCGCGGGCGCGGATTGGGCCTGCTGTTGCAGGATCACCGCTACGCGCTCAATCCGGTCCGCCGGATCGGCGACCAGGTCGCCGAGGTTCTCAGATGCCGCCGGCCGGACCTGTCGCGGCGCGCGGCCGCGGCGGTCGTGCCGGACCTGCTGGCGGAGGTGCGCCTGCCGGCGCCGGCGGAACTGGCGCGGCGGTATCCGCATCAGTTGAGCGGCGGCCAGCGCCAACGCGCCTGTCTGGCGGCGGTCCTTGCCGCGGCGCCGCGCGCGCTGCTGGCCGATGAACCGACCACGGCGCTCGATCTGCTCGTCCAGCGCGACATCATTGGTTTGCTGCGCGAACTCGTCGCGCGTCGGGACATGGCGCTCCTCTTGGTGACCCACGACCACGACCTCGTCGAGCGGGTCGCCGATCGCGTC
>JAQULN010000319.1 GCA_028718575.1 Candidatus Krumholzibacteriia bacterium
AGCAGCGGGCGGGCGGTCGCCGGCCGTTGCAATGCGGGCGATCCGTCGACGCGCCAGGTGAACGCACGCGCGCCATCGCCGGTCACGCGCGGCGCCGGCGCGCCGTTCCACGTCTCGTACCGCAGCTCGGCCCCGGCCGGCACCCGCACCGTGTACTCGGTCAGCACCGCCGGATCGCGCTGCGGAATCACGAACAGGCCGCTCGCCCCGCTTCCGTCGCCGGCGCCCGCTCCCGCGTCCGCGCCGGCCGCCGCCGCCAGCCGCTCGGTGATCGTATACGCGGTTTCCATGATGCACGGCAGCTCGACGCCGTCGTGCAGGAGCATGGTCTCGCGCATGGTCGTGTAGTCGTGGGCGCGGTCGAGCGCGTGCGGCAGCGTGGGCACCACTGCAGTCGCACTGATTTGGGCGGGATCGGGCCACCAGCGACCGTCGCGCCACGTGCGCAGCGTCTCGACCGCGAGCGTGGAGGTGGCCTCGTTCCAGGGCACGCGCAGATCGGCGTGGCTGCTGCGCCCCACCGACGTGCCGATCCAGATCACGCGGTGGATGCGGGTGGCGATCTTCGCCGGTTCGCCCGGCGCGCCCGTCATCGTCACCTCGCGGCTTTCCAACAAGAGCACCGCGTCCCAACGGGCGAGGTCGTACTGCGCCTGCGCCTGCGCCCAGAGCGCGTCGAGGTCGTGGCCGGACGAGACGCCCATGGCTTGCGCTCGCACCGGCCGTGGCGCCAGCAGCGTACCGGCCAGCAGCAGAACCGCGAGCGATCGGCGCGTTGTCATGGTCATCACTTGCCCTCCTGCGTGAAGCGCAGCGTCTGGTCGCGCCACGAGCCGAGCGCATCCATGGCCTGCTTGAAGCCGGGGTAGCCATCGGGCGGGATCTGGCGGCGGCGCACCTCGGCGCGGCCGGTGACGGTTAACTTGCGGCCGTCCTGGCGGACCTCGCCGGAGCAGGCGGCGTAGGTCGCGGCGACGGGCTCGAGCTTGGGCTCGTCGGCCAGGCGCCAGCCGCGCGGCAGTTGGATCGTCTCCTCGGCGTCGAGCAGTTGCGTGTACCAGAGCAGAAGATCGGTCGTGCGCTCGGCGGGCCAATCGCGGCTGCCGGCGTTGAAGAAGTTGCCGCTGGCGGTCACCAGCCGCAACAGCGGGCTGGTGAACTCCCAGGCGCCGGCCGCTTCGGTCGCGAAGCGCGGGATGCGGTAAGTGATCTCGAGCCACATGTCGCCGCTGAAGTCGTCGGCCTGGCGGTAGTTGACCGTGACGTTCTCGACGCGGCGGCTGACGGCGCCGAGCGTGCGAGTGACCTGTTCGACCACTTCTTGCCGGCGCGCATTGTTGACGATGCGCCGCAGGCGGCTGTCCGAGGCGCCGCCGCCCTGCAGCCTGATCGTGCCGGCGAGCGTGCCGTCCTGAACGAGCACGGCGTCGTGGCGCGCGACAAGCGGGGACTCCTGCGGCGGGCTGTAGGCGATGCGGTCGAGCGTCTCGCCCGCGGGGGTGCCGACGAGGAAGTGCTGCTCGGTCTCGAGTTTGGACCAGATGTCGTTGTTGTACGGCACCCAGGTGGGGTCGTACATGACGAAGGTGCCGTCGTCGAGGCGCAGCGCCGTCACGCAATGGTTGAACTGGTCGGCCGGAACCATGTCGATGCGACTGCCGGCCATGGTCATGGCGGCGTAGCTGTCGAGACCCGCCGCGCGCAGCATGGTGATCAGCATCCCGGCGATGTCCTTGCACACCCCGGACCGCTGCTCGAAGATCATCGCGCCCGCATGCAGCGTGAAGCCCTCGCCCTCGCCCATGGTCTGGCCGCTGTAGCGAATGTTCTGGGCCACCCAGTGTAGAAGCGCCTTGGCCTTGCGTTCGTCCGCGGCTTTGGCCAGACCGGCCTCGCTCAGGATCTCGTCGACCTTGGCCTGGATGGCGGGCGTGACCTCGAACTGATCGCGATTGACGTCGAAGAACCAGCGGCTCTTGGCCTCCCAGCTCTCGACCGTCGCCATGACGGCCTTGGGCACGATGTCGCTCGCCGCGGGCTGGCTGGGTTCGTGCTTACGCGCCGGCATGTTCCGGCACCACCAGGCATACGTGGTGGTCTCGGCGTCGTAGGTCACGCTTGAATAGAGCGCGCCGTTGTAGGTCTCGGCGTGCAGGCGTTTATCCGCTGGCAGCACCAACTCGTAGCGCTTCTCGACGAGCGGCACGTCGTCCTGGAAGAGGACGATGTCGAAATATTCGCCGGGCATGGGCGGGATGTAGCGGTCGTCGTCCGGGGCGCCGGCGATGCGCTCGGCGCGCGCCGCGCTTGCCGCGCCGGCGGCTTCCGCGCCGCTGGCGCGGTCGCCGAGCAGCGCGTAGGTGTAACCCTTGCGGAACGTGACCACTTCGATGCCGTCGCCCACCTCGAGTCGCGGCAATTGCAGCGTCTTGATGCGGTCGCCCCAGTAGATGCCGGCCTGCGGCGCGGGGAGGTCGGCGATCCCGGCGACATCGACTGCGAGCCGTTCCTCGCCGCGCAGCACCGCAACATCGCGTACCTCGAGGTGCTGGCTCTGTGGATCGTAATGCCACCGCAGCACGGACTGGTCGCGGCAGCCGGCCGGCGTCAGGACTTTCACGAGCCGGTAACCGTCCACGTAGGTCACGCCGCTGGGCTTGACGCGGTTGACGTCGTGCTCGAACACGACGACGTGATCGGTGTCCGGGTAGCGATCGGCCGCGCCGGCGTCAGCCAGACGGCTCTGCGCCGTCGGCGCGGGCTTGTCGCCGGGGGGAAGGTCGGTCGCGGCTGCGGGGAAGGTCGAGAACACGGTGAGATAGACGACGAGCAAGAGAGGATTCGCACGCACGGCAACCTCGCCTGGTCGAAGGGAAGCTGGGGCGCAGGACGCGCCCGGCGGTCAGGCGAACGGTAACACCCGGACGCGTCCGGTGAAAGGCGCGAGACGGCGCGAACGCGCGATCCGGCGCTACTCGCGCTCGTCGACCTCGCGACTCAACAGGCCCAGGCCCGCCACGAGCAACGGTCCGATGAAGAAGATGAGCACGAAGATCCGACCCGAGCGGAAGGGGTCGTCAACCACCCGCTGCAGGCCGAACTGCAAGACGAAGAACACCGACAGACCGAGCAGCAGAATTCCCACTGCGCGCGGCCAGCGGCTGGCGAGCCAGGCGGCGCCGAAGAACGGCACGGCGAGCAGGCTCTGCATCAGCACACCGACCGGCCCCTGCTGCCAGCCGCTCAGGATGTTGAAGATCAACCATACACCGCCGAAGATCACCAACAGCCGCATCGCCATGCGCCGCGCGCCCCAGTAAGCCAACAACGAACTGAGCAGCCAGGTGAACCACAGGACGACCAGGATCAGCTCCACCAGATTGCCGGGCCAAGCGGTAAGATCGGGGTGCAGGCGGTAGTATGCGGTCAAAAGGAACGCCAAGAGACCCGCGGCCAGGAAACCGTGGTAGCCGGCGCGGCGCGCGGCGGCGAGTTCGAACTCGTCCTTGTCACGGAGCCAGCCCAGCTCGCGCAGAACGCCGGGACCAAACGCGCCCAGGCCCACCAGCGCGATGAAACCCCAGTTGAGTCCCGCCAGCGCGAAGCCGGCGATGACCAGGCCGCCCGCGATCAGGTTGACCGGGGTCGGGCGCCAGCGGCGCCGGATGGTCGCGTTACTCATCTCCATCGTCTTTCTCCAGGGTGAAGAGGTCTTCGACCCGCACGCCGAAGACCTCCGCCAAGCGCAGCGCCAGCCCGACCGAGGGCGCGTACCGGCCTTTCTCGATCGCGTGGATCGTCTGCCGCGTCACGCCGAGGCGGTCGGCCAGGTCCTGCTGGGTCAGCCCGCCGCGTAGCAACCGGTGGTGTCTGACATGGCTGATAATGTCCTGGCGGGGTTTCATGACAGGAAGTGTATAGTTTACTTGTCTCTCGGTCAAGTTTAAATTACACGTTGTGCCGTCGAGATTGTTGCTGTGTTGCGGGCGTTCGTAATTAGTGTGTTGCCTCAGAACGCCCTCTTGAGCTGATGGCGCCTGTTAACGCCCAACGCCGGGGTCAAGACCTCGGCCCAGTAGTA
>JAQULN010000320.1 GCA_028718575.1 Candidatus Krumholzibacteriia bacterium
ACGACCGACTGGCACGCGTCGTTCGATCTCTACGGCGGCGGCGGGTTGATCGCCGATGTCCACGATCTCGGAAGCTTCATGCGGGCGCTCTTGCAGGGCCGCGTCCTGCGCGACGAGTCTACGCTGGCCGCCATGACCGGCGACGGAACGGCGTCATATCGGCTCGGCCTGATGGTCGCCGATCTTGGCGGCCGCCTCGCCTGGGGTCACCAGGGTTTCTGGAACACCTTTGCGTTCCACGTGCCTACGCTCGACGCGACCGTCGCCGGCTGCGTCCTGAACCATGACGCGACGAACGGCCGCGCGCTCGCGGCCCGGCTGGTCGAGCGAATTGATCGGGCCGCGCGCGCCGACTAGCCGCGGCGATCGCGGCGGCTGGTTTCGGACGCGGACTGAGGCCGGGAACCTCCCGCGGCGCGCGCGGTTCTTCACGCGCGCACGGTACAACTGATTGCCCCGGGAGACCGCGATGCTGACTGCTGTTCGACGTTATCTGCGCGACTGGCTGCCGACCTTCGTGATGCTCGGCGTGCTCTTGACGTTCCGTTCGTCGCTCGCCGACTGGTACGACATCCCGTCCGGCTCGATGCAACCGACGATCCTGGCCGGCGACCGCGTCGTGGTGAACAAGCTGGCTTACGGCCTCAAGGTGCCGTTCACGCGCTGCCAGGCGGCCGCCTGGGCCGGACCGCAACGCGGCGATATCGTCACGTTCGCGTCGCCGGCCGACGGCGAGCGTTTGATCAAGCGCGTCGTGGCGATCGGCGGCGACCAGGTGGCGATGCGCGACGGGCGGCTGTGGCTGAACGGCGCGCTCGTGCCGTACACCCAGGACTCACCGCCGGCTCACCCGTTGCAGCCGGGCGATGTGCCCCCGCACCGCTGGCTGCGCGAGCATCTGCCCGGCGGCCCGGCGCATCCGGTCATGGCGACGGACGCGCGGCCGCGCTTGCGCGACTGGGGGCCGGTCCGCGTGCCGGCGGCGCATGTCCTCGTGCTCGGCGACAACCGCGATAACAGCGCCGACGGCCGGGTCTTCGGTTTCGTGCCCTACGCGCGGCTGGAAGGGCGCGCCGAGGCCGTCGCCTTGAGCCTGGACCGCGATCGCGGCTGGCGGCCGCGCTGGGGACGGTTCGGACGCGGGTTGTAACGCCGCGCTAGACGGCGGGCGCCTGCCCTGCCAACTCCGCCCGCAGGCGCGGCAACGCTTGGGGATAGTGTTCGCGCACGAACGCGACCAGCTTCTCGCGCACGTGGCAGCGCAGATCCCAGGCCCGGCCTGAATCGGCCGCCGAGACCAGGGCGCGCACCTGGACCGTCGCCTGCGTGACATCGGTCATCACGATCTGCGCCACGCGTCCGTCCCAGCGCTCGTCGTCCCGGACAATGCGCTGCAACTCCTCGCGCAGCGCGTCGAGCGGCACCGTGTGATCCACGAACAAGAAGACCGTCCCCAACATTTCGGCCGAGGTGCGCGTCCAGTTCTGGAACGGCTTTTCGATGAAGAAGGTGATCGGCACCACGAGCCGGCGTTGGTCCCAGATCCGCACGACCACGTACGTCAACGTGATCTCCTCGATCCGACCCCACTCGCCCTCGACGATGACCACATCGTCGAGTCGGATGGGCTGGGTCAGCGCGATCTGGATACCCGCGAACAACGTGGCAAGCGATTTCTGGGCCGAGAAGCCGGCGATAATGCCGACGATGCCGGCCGACGCGAGAATCCCCGCGCCGAGCTGCCGCACCTGGTCGAACGTCATCAAGATGCTCGCCAGGCCGAGGATCACCGCGACCGTGATGATGATCTTGCTGAGCACGTCGTACTGCGTGTGGATCTTGCGCGCCTGCAGGTTGTCGGCCACGGTCACGTCGAAGCGCTCGAGCAGGAGCGCGCGTCCGACGCGTGTCGCCGCGATCACGAGCCAGGTCACGGCGGCGATCAACAGGATGCTCGTGATCTGGTCGACCAGCGCCGGCAGGCCCTCCGGCAAGCGCAGCAACGGCATGGCGACCTTCAACGCCAGCAGCAAGACGAACAGCCGCGAAGGACCGCGCAAGTGCGTGACCGCGGCGTCGTCGAGCGTGGTGCGGGTGCGGCGGGCCAAACGGCCGAGGATCGCAAACACAACAGCGTGCAGAATGAGGCCGAGCACGGCGGCGGCGGCCAGAACGATCAGCGAATGGAGCACTCCGTCGCCGAAGGACAGGACTGAATGCATGGACAGATCTCCTTTCCTGGCCGCAAGGACCGAAAGGACCCAACGAACGGTCAATCCTGGAACATAATCCGACCGCGGCGGGATCGCCCCCATGGGACCCGGCGCAGGTCAATGCGACCGCGACGCGGCGCGCCAGCAAAACGCGGGATAAGGCCGTGGTCGCCGATGGATGTCGGGGCGGATCAGAGCAACACGGCCGCCAGGACGCGCCCAGCCACGCACCAGGCCACGACCCACAGCGCGGACACGCGCCAGGACGCCAGCAGCGTGAAGCCGACGAGCGCGATCGCCAGGTCGACGGGGCTGTGAACGGCGCTCACGAACACGGGGTTGTAGAGCGCCGCTCCGAGCAGTCCCACTACAGCGGCATTGATCCCAGCGATGGCCCGCGCCGCTGCCGGCCGCGCCGCTAGCCGGCGCCACAGCGGCAGCACCCCGGCGACCAGCAGGTAGCCCGGCAGAAAGACCGCCACGAGGGCCACCGCTGCGCCGGGTAGCGCGCCGCCGCTGACTGCGTCCGGCAGCCGCGCGCCGAGGTAGGCCGCAAGCGTGAACAGAGGTCCCGGCACCGCCTGCGCCGCGCCGTAACCTGCTAGGAATTCGTTCTCGGTGAGCCAGCCCGGCCCGACCACCGACTTTTCCAAGAGCGGCAGCACGACGTGGCCGCCCCCAAACACGAGCGATCCCGCCCGGTAGAACGCCTCGCCGACCGCGAGCAACCCGGCCGTTCCGCTCGCGCCGCCGGTCAGACCGACCGCCAGCGGTAGACCGACCAGCAGCACCGCAAACACCCCAAGCAGCAACCATCCCTGCCGCGGGCCGTGGCGCCACGCCAGCTCGCTGCTTGCCACAGCCTCGGCGCTCCGGCACCAGAGCACGCCGGCCAGTCCGCCCAGAACCACGACCGCCAATTGCACCCACGCAGGACCAGTCAGCAGAATCACGACGGCCGCCGCCGACGCGATCATGGCGCGCGTCGGGTCGGGACACAGGCGGCGGGCCATCTGCAGCACACCGTGCGCCACCACCGCCAGGGCGACCAGCTTCAGTCCGTGCAGGGCAGCGAGGCCCACGGCGCCGGTGATCTGCGACAGTACCGCCGCGAATGCGACGAGTAGCAGCGCCGACGGGAGCGTGAATGCCAGCGACGCGGCGAGCGCGCCCCGCCAACCGGCACGCAAAAGCCCGACCGCGAATCCGAGCTGGCTGCTCGCCGGTCCCGGCAGAAACTGCGTCAACGCGATGAGCTGCGCGAACTGGCCCTCCGAAAGCCACGCGCGCCGATCGACGAACTCGCGCCGGTAGTAACCAAGATGAGCGATCGGCCCTCCGAACGAGGTCAAGCCCAGAGCCAGAAAGACGCGGAAGACCCGCAGGACCTCGCCGGCCCGCGCCGGCGGCGAATCAGGCGTCGGGGAAGCAGGAATTGCCATAACGAACCCCACATTGCCAGCCCGCGGCCGATTGATGATTCCCCTTAATCAAGGCGAATGCCGTTATCCCCATCCTGTCCAACCGCCTACCTGTCAACCACCCTCACCCTGGCAAGCACCATTTTTTTCGATCTCGTCACATGCCGACTATCTTATTATTCAACAACAAATTAAGACAAACGACCTTGCGCTGGACGTCCTTCCGGCCCGACGGCCGCTTGTGGGGACAACTTGGGGACAAATCCACGGCGCTTCCAGCGCGGCTGCCGTGATGGGGTCAATCCGTTGCCTGTCATGAGATTCAAAACGGGGAGGCAGAAGGTCGTCGAATTCTGCCTCCCCGACACGTTGCGCCGCCCTGATCCGGGTTACTTGGCCATGTCCTCCAACACGGCGCAGAACAGCGCCCAGATC
>JAQULN010000321.1 GCA_028718575.1 Candidatus Krumholzibacteriia bacterium
GCCGCGATCGTTGTGCCCCCGCCAGAGCGCCTCCCGGCGTCCCGCCTCCACGATGCCGTCCAGCAGCGTGCAAACCAGCTTGCCCTGCAGGTCGTAGATGCGCAACTGCACGGTCTGCGTACGCGGAAGATCGAACGCGATCACGGTCTGCGGGTTGAACGGGTTCGGATGGTTCTGTGCGAGCAGCAAAGGCCTTGCTTCCGGCACGGTCGTTGGCATCTGATTGGGGCCGACCGGCCAGAAGGCAATCGCGCGATTCGCCTGCACGGTGGCGGCCCCGCCGGCATAGCGATTGCCGTAAGTGTAGGTCAAGCCGGCCTCGCGCTGGTGGTCCTGGATGCCGACCGTGATGTAGTTCGTCTCCGGCGGCGGCGCGTAGATCGACACGTTCTTGTAATTGATGACGATGGGGCCGTCGCCGGTGTTGGTCGGGTGATGCGCCGGATCATATAGGATGATCTGGAAGGTGCAGGTTCCGGAGTAACTGCTGCCGCTGTAGTTGCGGAAACTGTTCCATTGCACGATGAACCGGTGCTCGGCCGCGTCGTGATAGGTATAGACCTGACCGAGGGCGAGGTCGGCCCAGAACGCGGCGACCATGGCGGCCGGCGATCCCGCTCCTGGCAGCATCCAATTGCGGTAGTTCTTGAGGGATGAGTTGCCGAAGCTCAGCCAGCCATTGGAACAGATCGAAACGCGTGTAAATGTTTCACCGTAGAACTTGAACGGGAACGGCAAGTCCATGCTGCGGGTGTCGTCGCCGTGGCGATAGGTGTCGCTGATTCCGGTGTTGGCGCCGATGGTCGAGATCTCGAACCAGGCATAGGTCGGCGCCAACGCATGGTCATCCGTGTTGTCGAAGGCCCAGTAGCCGTAGGCGCAGGGGCCCGTCGGGTCGCCGGTGCCGGCCGTGCCGATCGTCACGGGATAGTCCAATTCCTGCGTGCCGCCTTCGGCGAAATTCAGCGTGAGCCGCAACGCGGCGAGATGGCCCGGCAGGCAGTCCGGCGACACCGAGATCGCGAATAGATCGGTCTGCGCAATGGAACTGCCGCTGGCTACCGGTCCCCAGGCGCCTTGTCCATCGGTCACCGAGACCCAGCGGCTCGTACTGCTCAGCGTGCCCAACACGCCCGCGGTTTCGAGGTCGCCCACATTATTAAGGTTGAAGGTGAGTGTGCCGCTCTCGCCGGGATCCATGCTGCCTCCCGGACCGCCGAACGCCATCGCGTTGACAACCCCCCGCGGACCCTGGATCGCCAGATGCACCAGGCTGATCCAGCTTTGGCCGCTCCCCGTGGCGTTGAGCCGCAGATCGGCTGTCACCCCGCCAGGGGCGTCGGCGTCCACGCGCACGCGGAAGGTGCCCCACGCCGACCCGCCCGCCGGCACGGTGCCGTAACTCGCCGTGGCGTCGAGAACCGTCACATACGGCATCGGCGCTAGCAGCGTGGCCACGACCGCGTTCACGCTGCTGATGCCCGGGTTGTGCAATTGGAGCTGCACGTCCCAGATCTCGCCCGGGTTGGCGACGCCGTCGCCGTTACCGGAGACCTTGCTGAGCGTCACGGCGCTCAAGTCGAGCGATTGTGCTACGCTGCCAACGGTCGTCTGGCCGAGATGCGGCATCAGGTTGGTGCCGGTCACTGTAACCAGGACATCGCGGGCCGACGAACCGGCGATCGACAACACCGCCTGGCCGTTCGCATCGGTGTAAGCGAAGTCGCGCACCGAACTTTCGCCGCTCTGGTAGATCGCCACGCGCGCGCCCGCGACCGGTTGGCCAGCGAGCGCCACCGTCACCGGCAGCGCATTGGCCCCGATCGACACCTGCGCCGGGTACGCGACGTCGATCGGCGCCGGCACGGCCGTAAAAATCGCGGTCGCCGGGTCGCCCATGAGGTTGTTCCACGTCGAATAGATCCAGGCCCGAGTCGACTCGTTGGAATTGTAGTTCACGTACATGTTCACCTTGCCGCTGGACAGAGCCGGGCCCACCCGGTGATCCGGGCTGTTCAGGAGGCCGTTCCAGATGCCCAGGTACATGCAGTTGTTGTAGCGAGTGGCCGTGCCCCAGGTCGCCGTGCCGATCGCGGCGACGGCGCCGCCGTTGGTCGCGCGCAGGAAGGCCTCGCTGCGGCAGGTCGTATTGCCGCGGAAGCTGCCGGTATCGCAGGTCAGAGTCACCGCGAACGGCAATTTGCGGCCATTCGACAGGTTCAGGATGTGCGAAGCCCCCATGCCGCTCATGTTGAAGTAGCCGCGGTAGCCGAAGATCGTTTCGCCCTGGTTGAGGGTCGCCTGCATCTGGCTCAAGAAGTAACCGCTGAAGATCGTATCGACGCGCGCGTACCCCAGCTTCAACAGTCCTTCCTTGACGAACTGGTTGACGTAGACGCAGCTCGCGCCCGAGGTCGAGGGATCGCCCGCCAGCCCTGCAGTCGTCAACCAGCTCGTGGTGGTCAGATAGGGGTCGGTCTCGTAGTCAACGATCTTGTCCACGATCAATTGGAGTTGGGTGGTCGTGGTCGCCGAGAGGCGGCCGATGTGGATGTCCGGCAGCACGTCCGGGCCGTCGAGGGTCGTGTACATGTGATCGCCCTCGCCGTTGTAGCCCGAATAACTCTCGGACCACGTCGGCATCGCAATCGTGCCGTTGGCGTCCCCCACCAGGGTGACGTATTCCAGCGGCGGCTCGAGCGTCTGGTACTGCTGCTGCAGCCAGGTCTTGATCGCCGTCGTCGAAGTACCTGTGGTCTGGGTCGTTACCAGCAGTACGTTGTATCCCTGCCGGCGGCGCCAGTCGGCCAGCCGGCCGACGATCGAGACCACCTGCGCGTTGTTCGGGCAAATCAGGATATACGACCCCGGACCCGTGTACACATCCTCGCCGCGCACGTAGCCGACGACCTCGCGCTCATAGATCGCTGCAAAGGACTCGGGAATCTGGGTGCGTACGGCGTTCTTGCCGGCGCGGTCGTCCCGGCCCTCGAAACTCACCTCGACGGTCATGCGGCGCGCCACCTCGGTGCGGCCCGTTGCCGGGTCGTACGCTACCGGGCTGAAGGTGATCGGCACGACGCGCAGGCCGTGCAAGAGCGCCGGCTCGCCCACCAGTACCTCCGGCTCGCTCGGCCTCGCCGCCGCGTACCGCGCCGCGTCGAACGTCGGCGTGTGGGCCTTGCTTCCGTCGCGGAGCGGCTCGTTCGGCGCCAGCGCCATTGCACCCAGCGACGCCAGGTCGTGGTCGATCAGCCGCGCGGCGACGCCGCGGCCGTCCGGCAGCGCGACCAGACGGGTGACGGTCGGCAGCGCCGGCTGCCCGTCGGCGCCCCGGTGCCCGCCGTCGTAGAAATCGAGGCCGCGGAAGCTGCGCGCGTCCAGCTCGAAGTCGGTGATTTCGAGGCTCGGAATCTCGAGCGTCAGCGTGAGGCCGTCGCGCCCGGCCGCGGTGACGTCGACGCGCGGGCGGCCGTGGTCCGCGCCGGGCGAGAGCGCGATGGTGGTGGATGTTGCGGCGGCAGCCACAACACCGCTGCTGCCCAGAAGGAGCAAAGAGAGCAGCAAGGACGGGATCAACGGGCGCGGGCTGGACATGGATCTCTCCCTACGATTCGAAACCTCGGGCGGCCGCGCAGGCGGTATCGTCGCGCGGTGCGGCGGACGCAACGATTAATCATAGCAGATCACCCGGTGACCAAACATCACGAATTAAGTGCAAAACGGGTTTTGCCACGACGAAAACGCGGAATTACCGACACACCCGTGCGGCGGGGCTGTCGGCGAAGGTTCCTCGCGGATGGTTCGGGTCAACCGGCCCGGACCTCTTTCTTGATCCGCTGGATGTGCCCGCGTCCGAGCGCTTTGACCTCGCAGCCCAGCTCGAAATAGCGGCGGATCATGGCGTCGTCGAGGATCCCGAAGCAATCGATCACCGCGAGCGGCCCGCCGGCCGCGGCGACGACCCAGTCCGGGTCCAGGTCACGATAGGCGCTGTGCGGCACGGCGAGGATCAGCGCCTCGGCCTTCTTGAGCGCGGCGGCCAGGTCTTT
>JAQULN010000322.1 GCA_028718575.1 Candidatus Krumholzibacteriia bacterium
CGCTGACGAGCAGAAGCTTGTCCTGGGCGGCGCGGTAAGCCGGGATGTCGAGCACGGTCACGTGGCTGAGCACGGATTTGGGCGGCAGCAACCCCTGCTCCTTGTCCAGGATCAGCCGCATGTACTTGTCGGTGCCGATCAAGCCCTTCATCAGCACGTCGGCCTCGCCGTTGCGTACCATGCGCACGGCCTCGGCGCCCGCCCGCATGGTGTCCGGCTCGTCGACGATGGTGAAGATGGCGGGATCGAGCCCGTGCCCGGCGCACAACTCCGCAATGCGTTGCCGATGGCCGACCAGGATCATTGTCGCGATCTTCTCGGCGGCCGCACGGCCGGCGGCCTGGATCGTGTTGGGATCTTCGCCGGCGGCCACGGCCACGCGGCGCGACGGCTGGCCCTGCAGTTGGACGACCAGTTGATCGAGGCTGCGGATCGGGTTCAAGGTCGGCCTCCCGTTGAAGGTCAGTCGGACACGTTATTCAGAGACGTATTCCTTGGCGCTTTCGCGACCCTCGAGCACACGCAGCGCGCCCTGGGCCAAGGCGATCATCTCGTTCTCGCCCGGGTAGACGCTCACGCCGCAGCCGAGGGGCTCGCAGCCGCGGCGCACAAGATCGACCAGAGGCTTCGCGCGCGCCAGCCCACCGGTCAGCAGCACCTGGTCCACACGCTCGCCGTTGAACGCCGGCACCAGCGAGCAGATCCACTTGCTGAGCTGGTAAGCCATCGCCTCGAAGACCGGCGCGAAATCGGAATCGCCCGCGAGATACTTCTTCTCCACGAGCATGAAATCGGCGGTGCCCAGGAGATCGATCAGGCCGCCGCGCCCCTTGTTCAACTTCAGCATTTCCTGCAGCGTGTACTTGCCGCTGTAGCAGAGGCGGATCAGATCGCCCACCGGCAACGAGCCCGACCGTTGCGGCGAGAACGGCCCTTCGCCGTCGAGCGCGTTGTTGACGTCGACGTAGCGCCCCTTGCGGTGCGCGCCG
Organism: Candidatus Krumholzibacteriia bacterium; assembly: GCA_028718575.1. Classification (GTDB taxonomy): domain Bacteria; phylum Krumholzibacteriota; class Krumholzibacteriia; order LZORAL124-64-63; family LZORAL124-64-63; genus Glo-17. The sequence goes on from JAQULN010000322.1 coordinate 990, forward strand.
ATCGAGATGCCCCCGCCCATGTGGCAGACGATCAGGTTCAGGTGTTCGTAGAACGTCTCGTGATCGTGCGCGTAGCGGTGGGCGGTCGCGATCTGGTTGAGCGCGTGGCTGATCGCCTTGCGGCGTATCTCCTTCATTCCCGTATAGCGGCAGCGCTCCTCCATCTCGTCCACCACGACTGGGTCGACGATGTACGCGGGCTTGCCGCGGTCGCCGACCAGCGCGTGGGCGATCATCGCGCCGAGGTTCGATGCGTGGTCCGCGAGCTGGCCCTCCAGCAGATCGTGGCGCATGGCCTCGTTCACGTCGTAGGTCCCATGCGGGATCGGCCGCACCAGACCGCCGCGGGCGCTGACCGCGTCGAGCATGTCCAGCGTAACGCCATTCTCCGCCAGGAACTGCTCGATCACCTGCTTGCGAAACTCGAACTGCGCCACGATGCGCTGGCCTTCGAAGGGTTCGAGTTCGGCGGCTGAATGCTGCAACTCCTGGGCGAAGATCTCTTCCTCACCCTCGAAGACCGCCAGCTTGGTGGACGTCGACCCGGGATTGATCGCCAGGATGCGCGGACGCGGGAAGAAGGTGTCGCGTGGCGTGCGCACCCATTCGCCGAACTTGATCAAGCGCAGGATGTTCGCCTTGACCGCCAGCGCGGCGTCGCCGGGCGCGACGTCCATGGGCAGATCCACGCCGCGGAAACGGATGCCGAAGACCGCACCGAATTTGTGCGCCTGCGGATAGCGCGTCGCGAACAGGTGGAAGAGAAGGTTGCCGGTGTCGAGATTCGGCGTGATGATCACGTTGGCGCCGCGGAAGCGCTCGCTGTGGTCTTCGCCCCCCTCGTAGAGCTGCGCCGAGCGCCGGCTCAGGGCCACGTTGATCTTGACCTCGCCCTGGATACCGATCGTGCAATAGCGCGCGCCGCGCCGGCAGCGCTCGTCGAGGAAGCGCGGCAGCAGCTTGACCGCGTCGCGCACCAGCTCGGGCGACGGCCCCTCGTCGCTGCCGCGATTCGAGTAGCTCACCATCACACCGCCGATCTCCGGCAGTTCCTCCAGCGGGATGAGGTCGCGCGCGACCGCGCAGGTGCCGACCGCGATGCGGGCCAGTTTCTCCGGCGTCATGGTGGCGTTGACGCCCACGTCGCCGATCACCAGGATGTTGTGCGGATAGAGGTCTTGCGGGTGGTCGTCCGGCAAGACGATCACGCCGGCTTCGGTGAGCACCGGCTCGCGCTGCATGACCTTCAGGAGCGGACGGAAGAACTCGCGCGGCTCGTGGCGGGCGCCGCCGACTACCATGTCGCAGTGTTCCTCGCGGGTGGCCATGATCCCGAAGCCAGCCGGCGTGGCGACCAGGCGGCGGGCCTCCTCGAGGTCGTCGGTCAGACGCCGCTCGGCCGGCAGCTCGAGCATCGCCCGCGCAAGCTCTTCCTGCAGGTCGCGGCAGCGCTCCAGTTCGCAGAACGCCGACTCGCCCAGCGTAAAGGCGACGCGGGCGGGCGAGACGTGGGGCAACTTCTCGCGGATCACTGCTTCGACCTGTTCGCGGCTGCACAGGAAGACCGGGCGGGCGTACCGCGGCAGTTGGAGGGCCGCCTCGATCACCCGGGGGTCTTCCGGCTCGATGAACAGCACCGTGGGCCGGTTCTTCATGACGGCGAGGATCTCGCGCTCCAGGGAGGCGCCGATATCGAACATGGGTCCGGTCCTTTGGCAAGCGGGGAATACAACGGCAAACGGGGAGGCAAATGACCGCCCCGCCGATCTGTTAACGGTTCGACAAGGGTAATGTGATGCCCGGCTGGTCGAAATTCAAGGCGTTGTCGGGCAGGCCCGGCCGGTGCTATCGTGGCCGGACGGACGAAGTCGAACGGTGGTTGCAGCGGGCGCAAGACCTCGCCAACGAGGAGACGGCGGCATGGACCAGGCGACCCTGAACCGGGCCCTCGCGACTCTCGTCGCTGCCGGCGGCGGCGGCGAACCGCCGGCGCGCTGGTTGCTCGTCGACGTGGCCGCCCAGCTCGCCACCTTGCTGCACGGCCGCGACCCGGTCGCGACCTGGCCCGTCTCGACAGCGGCGGCCGGCCTCGATGCGCGCGAGGGCAGCGGCGGCACGCCGCCCGGCGCGCACCGCATCGCCCAGAAAATCGGCGGCGGCGCCCGGCACGACGCCATCTTCGTCAGCCGCGAGCCCACCGGCGAGGTCTGGGACGGACGTCCCGACCCGCGCGACCTCATCCTGGGCCGCGTCTTGACCCTGGACGGTTGCCAGGAGGGCGTCAACCGCGGTCCCGGGGTCGACACGCTCGCGCGCCTCGTCTATCTGCACGGCACCAACCACGAACACCGCATCGGCGAGCCCTGCAGCCACGGCTGCGTGCGCCTGCGACGCGCCGACATCGCGGCCTTGTTCGACCTCGTCGCGGTCGGCGACCCAGTGGTGATCGTCTGAGGTCCGGCGCGCGGGCTCTACGAAGGCGGGACCTACTCCGGCGGCACGCTGCGCGCCGCCTTCACGTCCAGCAGGACCGTGCAGACGGTCAACTTCTGAGTGCGAATGCGTAGTCTGCTGTGAGGGCCGGCGCGAACGCGCTGGTCCTGCTGCGATGACCAGGATTTTTCATCAAGAACCGCCGTTGCCTCTTCACTCACCGGCTCTTTCTTGGCGCCTGATGAAGAACGCGGGACCTCTCTTCCCACCAACGGTCATGAGGCTGTCCGGAGGTAACGGCGTGACGTCGATTTTGCGGAGAATGTCGACGACTCGCGCGCATTCCTCTGTACTGGATTCACCCTGCGATTCGAAATAGCCCGGCTCCGCGGTGGTGCATTCCGGAAACACGTTCAACAGTGAGTAGACCGCCGTCGTTCTTAACCCGGATTATTCATGAAGGACCGCCGCGAGAAAGTGGAAAATGTTTGCCAGGACGTGGGCTCGCAAGGATCGGCGAGGGAGGCGTACCCAAGGCGGTACGTTGACCGAGCCGATCCGAGAACGCGCGTCCTGGCAAGCATTTGACCTTTCGCAGCCGGTCCTTCATGAATAGTCCGGGC
>JAQULN010000323.1 GCA_028718575.1 Candidatus Krumholzibacteriia bacterium
GAGGCGCTTGCCGCGTGCGACGTGGTCGTGCTTTCGGGCGGCGTTTCGACCGGCGACTTCGACCTCGTCCCGGACGCGATGCAGGCGGCCGGTTTGCAGATCCTCTTCGACAGCGTTGCGGTCAAACCGGGGCGTCCCACGACGTTTGCGGTCGCGCCGGGCGCCTGGTGTTTCGGCCTGCCCGGCAATCCGGTGTCGACGTTCGTGCAGTTCGAATTCCTGGTCAAACCGCTGCTGCGGGACTTGATGGGCTGCTGCGCGGAGCCCCTGGTGATCGCGGCGCGGCTCGCTGCCGCCGTGTCCCGGCGCCAGGCCGACCGCCAGGTGTGGCTGCCGGTCGAACTGACCGCCGACGGCGACGCGCGCCCGCTGGAGTATCACGGTTCCGCCCACGTGCACGCCCTGGGCCGGGCGCATGGTTTCATCGTCGTGCCCGTCGGCACGACGCATCTCGAGGAAGGAACGCAGGTTCGTGTTCGACCGATATCAACGACGCATTGATTACTTGCGGATCAGCGTGACCGACAAGTGCAACCTGCGCTGCACCTACTGCATGCCGCCGGCGGGAGTGCGCTGGCGCAGCCACGCGGAGATCTTGTCGTTCGAAGAGATCACGGAGTTCGCCGAGTTTGCGGTGGCTTCCGGCATCGTGAAGATTCGTTTAACGGGGGGCGAGCCCCTCGTGCGGCGCGGGGTGTTGCAGTTGGTCGCCATGCTGGCTGGAATCTCGGGACTGCAAGACCTGTCGATGACCACCAACGGCACGCTGCTGGCGCCGGTCGCGGCGGACCTGGCAGCGGCCGGTTTGCGGCGTGTCAACGTTAGCCTCGATGCGGTGGATCCCGAGCGCTACGCCGCGGTCACGCGCGGCGGCGACGTCCGCGCGGTCTTGGCCGGGATCGCCGCGGCCCGACGCGCGGGGCTCGATCCCGTCAAACTCAACTGCGTGATCGAATCCTCGCCGGACGAGCCGGACGCGCGCGCCGTCGCGGCGTATGGCCGCGAGGCCGGCTGCGAGGTGCGTTTCGTGCGCCGCATGGATCTGGCCAACGGTACGTTCCACAAGGTCATCGGCGGCGCCGGAGGGGATTGCGCGCGGTGTAACCGGCTGCGCCTGACGTGCGACGGCCGCCTGCGCCCGTGCCTGTTCAGCGATCTGGCGTTCGATTTGCGTACGCTGGGTGCGCAGACCGCGCTGCACCGAGCCCTGGCGGCCAAGCCTGAGGCCGGCCATGCCTGCCGCGGGACCATGCACGCGATTGGAGGCTGAGATGGACCGCTTTACGCACGTCGACGACGAGGGTCGCGCCCGCATGGTCGATGTCGGCGGCAAACCGCCGCTGCGTCGGACCGCCAGAGCCCGCGGCCGCATCCGGCTCGCCGCCGCCACGCGCGCGCTGATCGCCGAGAATGCGCTCAAGAAGGGCGACGTCCTGACCGTGGCCGAGATCGCCGGCGTGCAGGCCGCCAAACGCACGAGCGAGTTGATTCCCCTGTGCCACGGGTTGAATCTCGATCGCGTGCGCGTGGTGGCGCGGCTGGACGACGACGGCGTGCTCATCGAAAGCGACGTGGCCTGTGTGGGCCCGACCGGCGTCGAGATGGAAGCGCTGACCGCGGTCAGTGTGGCGCTCCTGGCGGTCTACGACATGTGCAAGGCGACCGACAGCGCGATGGAGATCGACGGCATCGTGCTGGTCGACAAGCGCAAGGAGGATCCGGCATGACCGGCGGCGCCGGCACTACCGGCAACCGCGGCGGCGAGCTGCTTGGCGGCCGTCCGGACGACACGGCGCAGGGCCGCCTGGTCGCGGTCAGCATCTCCGAGCGCAAGGGCGAGATCAAGACCCCTGTCGCCCGGGCTGTCGTCGGCGAGTTCGGCATTGCCGGCGACGCGCATGCGGGGCCCTGGCACCGCCAGGTGAGTTTGCTGGCGCAGGAGAGCGTCGACCGCTTCGCGCAGTCGGCCGGCCGCGCGTTCAACCCGGGCGACTTCGCCGAGAATCTGACGACGCAGGGACTCGACCTGGCCGACGCGTCGTTGCTCGACCGCTTCCGCATCGGTGACGTTGAACTGGAGGTCACGCAGATCGGCAAGCGCTGCCATGGTGACGGCTGTGCCGTGTTCCAAGCGGTCGGACGCTGCGTGATGCCGAAGGAGGGCCTGTTCTGCCGGGTACTCGGCGGCGGCGCCGTGCAGCCGGGCGAAGGGATCGTGCAGGTCAAACGCAGGCTGCGCTGTCTCGTTGTGACGCTCAGCGACCGCGCCAGCGGCGGCGAGTACGAGGACCGCAGCGGCCCGCGCGCCGTCGCCTGCCTGCAAGAGCATTTCGCCGGCACGCGCTGGCGTTTGGCTCTGCGCCGGGAAGTCCTGCCGGACGACGCCGAGCGCTTGCGCGCCCTACTGCGAGCCGAGGCGCCGGCCTGCGACGTCATCGTGACCACCGGCGGCACCGGGATCGGCCCGCGCGACGTCACGCCGGATGTGGTCATCGGCCTGGCCGACCGACTCGTGCCGGGGGTGATGGAGGCCATCCGCGTGAAGTTCGGAACGGCGCATCCGAGTGCGGTGCTCAGCCGTTCGGTCGCTGCATTGATGGACCGGACACTGATCTACGCATTGCCGGGCGGCGTCCGCGCGGTCGAGGAGTACCTCGGCGAGATCCTCAAGACTCTCGAGCACGCCGTCTGCATGGTGCACGGGATCGATACGCACTGAGCAGCCGGCGCGCCTAACCTCCGTGCGCCAAGTGAAAGACCGTCACTCGCGCCCCGGCGGAGATCTGGTGGTGGGCGTAGTCGTGCTCGGGAACGAGCTCATCGTCGACCGTGACCGTGATCAGAGCGTACGAGTAACCCATCACCGCGAGCAGGTCCTGCACGGTCATCCCCTCGTGCCAGTCGATTTGGTCGCGGTCGTTGACGATGATCATGGCTTCCCCAACAGGCACTCGACGGCCAGATTGGCCTGCATGGCGGCGACCATAGTCACGCGCGGAGCACACAGGCCGCCGGTCATATCAGACTCGAAATCCCCGCACATGATGATGCGGCCCGAACGGCGCACGGTGATCGCTTCGGTGCGACCGACTCCCGCGAGCCCGCTCGCGGCGATCACCCAGCGCTCGGGAAACGTCTCGCACCACGTCTCGATGAGCCAGCGCTTGGCCTCGGCGCGGTCGAACGCCTCCAAAAGCAGGTCGGCCGGGTGCAGGTCTGCGATGTCGGACGGCCCGATGTGCCGGCGCCACAGGCTGAGCGCGAGGTCGGGCCGGATCCGGTGCAGGTGAGCCGCCAGAGCGTCGACTTTGGGTTGGCCGATATCGTCCAGGAAGAAGTGTTGCCGGTTGAGATTGTCGGCCGACACGGTGTCGCCGTCGATCAGGATCAATTGCCCGATCCCGGCGCGCGCCAGGGCGACCGCCGCGTTGGAGCCGAGTCCGCCGCACCCGGCCACGGCCACCGTCTTGCGCTGGAGGATGGCCGTGGTGCCGGAGACATTGCGGGCAAAGATGTCCATGTGCCCTCGGGTGCAGCGGCTTCAGCGCCGCCACGCGTCCTGGATGATCGCCGTGAGCTCGGGCAGGTCGATGCCCAACTCGCGCAGGCGCTCGCGCGTGGGGACGCCGTCGCGGGTCCAACCGCGCCGGTCGTACGCCGCGTCGACCACCTTGTTGTACTGGGCCACGCGGTATTCCCGCAAGAGCGCCATCTTCTCCTCGATGCTCTTGCCGGCGATGTCGACTCCGACCGTCTCGACGAGCTGCTTGTCGTAGCGCTCCTGGCGCGACTCGTACTCCTCGCGCGTGACCGGGCCGACGGCGCGGTAAGGCGGCATATCGTGCTCGCGGGTGCCCTTGCCCAACATGTAGGACATGATGCGCTGCAGGTTGTGCACGCGGGCCGATTGGTCGAGCATGGTCTTCTCGTTGAGCGGAATGCCGGTCATGCCCTCGAAGAACTTCTGGAAGTTGTTGACATGATCGGGAACCTTGGCGGCTTCCTGTGGCCGATGCTTCTTGTTGTCGGCCGGC
>JAQULN010000324.1 GCA_028718575.1 Candidatus Krumholzibacteriia bacterium
CCGGCTGCCGCAGCGCTGCTTCGAGGTCGATCGCCAGGTTCCCCAGTCCCTCCCGCTCGATGCGCGCGCCGCGCGCGTAGGCTTCCGGTTTGAGTCCGCCCGCCCGCGCCACGAGGCTTGCCAGTCGCTCGTCCGCCGTCTCCAAGCTGAAGATGCCGTTGTAAAAGACCTCGCCGCGCACGGTCACCTGCCGTTGCTTCTGATACCACGGCAACCGCCGCACCACAACGTGGTCAAAGGGCTCGAGCGGTATATCGCGGCTGGAGACGAGAAAATCCGGGGTCAGGTCCAGCCGCAGGCTCTGCACAACCGACCCGACCGGCGGCTGCGCGGCGTTCGAAAAGACTTTCTCCGCCTGCAGGCGCTGGATCTCCACGCGCTCGAGGTCGGCGCTCGGCGGCAGACCGGCCGCGCGCACCAACAAATCCCTAAGCGTCAGGCCGCGCCGGTACTCGAACGTGCCCGGCTCGCGGACCTCGCCGCTGACGGTCACCGTCTCGCGATCGCGCATCGCGCCCTCGGCGAAAACCTGCAAGACGTCGCGCTCCTGCAGCGGCACGTCGGCGGTCTCGCCGCGCAAAACCAGCCCCAGCGGTACGGTCAGGGACGACCGCTGCTCGCGCTCGTCGACGCGATCGACCAGCGCGACTTCGAGCAGGACATCGGACCAGGCGCCGCCGGCTTGCTCGATCAATCCCCCTACCGTGAGCCCGCTGCGATACTGGTAACGACCGGGGTATTTCACGTGCCCCTTGATCTGGACCCACCCCCAGAGCTTGTCGGCGACCTGGCCCACCGTCACCACGTCGCCGTCGTGCAGCCGGCCGGCCTCCGGATCTCTCAACGTGCCCGTCGCGGGGTCCAGCTGCAGATCCAGGAAGGTTCGATCCGGCTGGTCCGGCGCTCGCTCGGCAGGCGGAACGACGCGCTCGACGCTCAACACTCGCGTGTCCGCCTGCGGCGTAAAACCGCCGGCGAACCGCAGCACCTGGTCGAACGTTTCAGCCGGCAACAGCTCATAGAAAGCCTGCCGCCGTACCGCGCCCTGCAAGAGCACGGTGCGCCCACGCGGCGGTACCAGCACCGTGTCGCCCTCGCGCAGGATGGCGTCTCCTTCGCGCACGCCGTTTAACAAATAACGGTACACATCGAGCCGCCCGACCGGGCCGCCGTCGCGCAGCACGCGCACATCGCGCAGACTGCCCGTCTCGGCCGGTCCGCCCGCCGCGTAAAGCGCGGTCAGGATCGTGGCGACCGAACTCAACTCGTAGGCGCCGGGTTGCTCGACGTCGCCGACCACGTAGACGCGAATCGCGCGCAAGCGGCCCAGCGTCACATCGAGCTGGATCGAACCGTCTTTCAAACCGGCGTAGCTGCGCTCAAGCCGCTCGCGCACCGCCGCCGAAACCTCCCGCAAGGTGCGGTTGTGGCAGATCACCTTGCCGCCCCGCGGCAGAATGATCGAGCCGTCGCGGTCGACGATGCGCTCGATGCGGAACTCGACCTCGCCCCAGACGTCGACGACGATCTCGTCGCCGGCGCCCACGAGGTAGTCCGCCGGCACCGGTCCGAAGCTGGGCGGATTGAAAACGCCCGCCGCCAGGCGGAAGAACGAGCGGCCGAAGATGTCCAGCCGCCGGTCTCCGCTCGCAAGCGTGTCGAGCGCGGCCTCGGCCTCGGCGACACCGAGCGGGCGGTCGCTCAGCGGCAGTCGTACTTGCGGACTCTCGACCCAATAGCTGCGTTCGCCGCGGCCCTGGCCGACGGCGCGCGGCGCGAGATCATCGCCCGGCACCGGCGCGGTACGCCCCGGTTCGGCCGCGCCGGTTGTGTCCGTCGCCTGCAGCTGCTGCGGCTGCGACTGCTCCTGCTCCTGCTGCCAACGCCGCAGGATCTCGTCCTCGCTCAGGCCGCTGCGCCGCGCCGCTTCGCGCAGCATCTCGGGTGTCGGCTGTTGCGCGATCGCCTCGCACGCCGGCCAGACGACGACGGCGAGCAAGCCCGATACGGCCGCCGCCCAGACGCCGGCCAACCGGACGCGCGGCCGCGGCATTCGGTAGCGTTTTCTCCCTGCAAGCATCAAACCGATCCCTCCCAGGCCAGGCCCGGCTGTCTTGGCCGCCAGTATGCGCGAACCCGCCCAAGGTGGCAACGATTTCCCGCACGCCCGGCGCACGCCGGCTGCGTGGCTTACGCGGCCGGGCGGCCCAGCGCCGCGACCGCCTGCCGCGCTCGGTGCTCATCGTGGTGCAGTTGGCTGAGCAGAGCATCGACGCCGTCGAAGCGCTTCTCATCCCGCAGGCGTTGCAGCCACTCGATCTTGAGCGTGCGGCCGCGCAGATTGCCCGCGAAGTCGAATAAGTGGACTTCGATGCGCGGCAACGCCAGCCCTCCCGCGTGAAACGTCGGCACGTGCCCGAAATTGAGCATCCCGCCGTAGAGGCGCCACCGTCCTGCACCGGCGGCGACCATATCGCCGTGGCGGTCCATCTCCGGCAACGGCTCTTCCACGAAGCCCAGGACTCCGTTGGCGTTTTTCGCGACCACGTCGCCGGGCACCTGCACTCGGCAGGCGTACACGCCGGGCGACGGCAGCAGCTTGCGGGGGTTCAACGGTTGGACGTTCGCGGTCGGATAGCCGATTGTCGCGCCGCGGCCCTCCCCGGGCGAGACCTCGCCCCAAACCGCGTAGAACCGCCCCAGCATGGCGGCGGCGGCGGCGCAGTCGCCTGCCGCCAACGCGTTGCGGATGGCCGAGCTCGAGATCGGCCGCCCCTGCCAGGTCGCTTCCGGCAACACATCCAGTGTGTAGCCGAGTTCGTCGCCGAGTGCGGCGAGGGCCTTCTCGTCGCCGCGGCGGTCGGCCCCGAGGTGAACGTCGTGTCCCGCCACCAGGTAGACCATGCCGAGCCAGTCGATCAAGAAGTGCTGGACGAATCGCCGGTAGTCGAGGCGCGCCAGCGCCGGGCTGAAGTCGATCGCCGCCACCACGTCGACGCCCAGTTGCTCCAGCAACGACAGTTTCTCGCGCCAGGTCGTCAACAAGAACGGACCATCGGCTCCCCCCAGAATCAGGCGGGGATGGCGGCGAAACGTGAACAGAACGGAAGTCGCGAACCGCCCGCGCTCCTTCGCCGACCGCAGCGCCGCGACCAGCTCCTGATGCCCCCGGTGCAGACCGTCGAACGAGCCCAGGGCAATCCCCGAGGACCCCAGTTGCGGCGGCGCAAGCGCGGTGTCGCCGCCGAGCACCCGCTCGAGGTAATCCTCGTTGAGCCGGATCATGCGCATCAGTCGACCTCCGTCGCGGCGTTGCCTGCCGCGGCGAACACGGCGGCCGTGACCGCCCGACCGGTGGCCGGATCCCGGCGGCCGACTGCGGCCAGGTGGCCGGCCGCATCGAGCAGGCGAAACTGGTCCGGCACCGGCGAAGGCAGCCAATCCGGCTCCGGCTGGCCGCCGTGGCGCACCCGTAACGCGCCTTCCGACGACAACGTAAACGCCGGCAGATGGGGCAGCGCCGCCGCCAGCGGTCGCAGGCGCGGCCCGGGATCCTCGCCACCTTCGAGGTCGGACAGTCGAACCGCCTCGTCCACGGTGAACGGTCCGACGGCTAGCCGGCGCAGAGCGTGCAGGTGAGCGACCGTGCCCAGAGCGTGGCCCAGATCCCTGGCCAGCGCACGCACGTAGGTGCCACCGCCGCACTCGATGTCAAGCTCTACCTCGTAGATGCGGCCGTCCGGCGCGGTCAGCTCCGCGGCAACGTCCCGCGGCGCCGCCGGCCAGCGCACCGCCGTCACAGCGAGCCGGACGACGCGCACCGGCCGCGGCGCCAGGAGCACCTCGCGCCCCTTGCGCACCAGACGGTGCAGCGACAGGCCGCCCTGTTTGATGGACGAGATCACCGGCGGGAGCTGTTGGTCCGCGGCGCGCAGCGCATCGGCGGCGGCCGCCAGGCCGTCCGGCGCGGCCGGCACCGGCGCGGTGTCCGTGACCGTGCCGGCGCGGTCATGGCTGTCGGTG
>JAQULN010000325.1 GCA_028718575.1 Candidatus Krumholzibacteriia bacterium
GTCGGCCGCGCCGGCACCCCGTCGGCGAAAAACCGCTGGCCGATGGTATCGACCGCCAAGTGGCTCGCAACCTCGCCGGCGAGCGTGCCGCCAACGCCGTCAGCCACCACCATCAAGAACGTACCGCTGCCTTCGGGCCCCGGGAAGAACCCCGCCGCGTCCTCGTTCTTCTGGCGCTTGCAACCGAGATCCGAAAGGACCGCGTGCACCAGCCTCAAGTCCGGTAAGATTGTCGAATAGCCCTCCACGACGTCCTTCTCTCTACCGGGATGGCGCGGTCAACCGGCACGAAGCCGCACTGACCGCATCATGCCACGATTTTCACCCGGCGGCTACGCCCGATCGCGCGATCGCGGCGCACGCCGTCGAAATTGCACCGCCACCGCATCGCCGAACACGATGGTATCACCGTCGTTGAGCACGCTGGTGCGCACAGGGCGGCCGCCGATCTGCGTACCGTTGGTCGAGCGCAGGTCGATCAATTGAACATGCCCCCGGTGCCAGCGCACCTGGGCATGATGCTTGGAAACCCGCTTTTCATCCAGTGCTAAACCGTTGTCCGGCGCCCTGCCGATCGTCAGGCCGGCCGCCGGGATCGCCTGGCGCCAGCCCGCCGCCGGATCGACCGGCAACAAATAGCCGACCGGACGCCGTCGCCATAGCCGCCATCCCCCAAGACCTCCCGCGGCACAGAGCACGACGACCGCCGCCAGGATCAGCCCCGAACCGGGCGTGAAACGACCACGGGGGCGCTCGACGATCTGCGTGGAGGCCGGCGTGGCGCCGGCGCCCGCCGCCACCGTGACAGCAGCCGGCACGGCCGCGCCGGGATCGGCCAGGGTCAGGCCGCGGGCCCTGGTGATCTGACCCAGGCCGGCGACGAGCGCCGTGAGCGGCGACGCGGCCTCGACGACCGCGCCGCCGGCTGCGGCGGCCAGGTGCCGCAAGCGGTCCGCCGCGTTCGGATCGGTGCCGGTCACCAGCCCGCCGTAGATGGGAATCGCCAGATCCCGCGACGCTTCCAGGCAGGCGGCCATCGGGTGGCTGCTCTGGTCCTCTTCGCGCAGATCCCCGAGAACCAGGATCACCCGGCGCACGGGGGCGCCGTCGAGGACGGCCAGTTCCTTGATTCCCGCCAGGACGGCATCCCAGACGCGCGGCGACGCCGGTGCGGGCATGCCGTCGGGCAGCGGCAGGCCGGCGGCCGGTTGCGGCGCCAGGTGGCTGCGCGGCGTGGACGCAGCATCCCATATGCCCAGCCAGTGCGGCGAACGCGGCGCCGAGATGTCCACCTGGGCCCACGCGGCCGAGACCAGGAACTGGTCGCTGACGACCAGGACCACCGTCGGAACCGTTTCATCGATGGCAAGCACCGCCACTGCGGTCCCGGCGACTTCGCAACGCAAGGTCGCCGCCGCCGGCGCCGGCAGCGGTCGGCCTTGCTCGTCGAGCGCGATCAGCGGGATCAACAAACGCCGATCCGCCAGGCGGAAACCGGGCTCCAGGCGAAATCCGCGCAGTTGCTCGCTGATCTGAGCTCCCGCTGCGACCGCGGGATGGGCGGCGCGATGCACCGGTGCGTTGGCTTGGGCCTTCGCCGGCACGACCGGCGCCGCCAACAACACCCACCCGAGCAACAGGATCGCGGCGGTTTTCATACGCCGCTCTCCTCGCGCAAGAAGACATCCGGCCGCCGCAACACGACCACGGCAGCCAGGAACTTGGGCACGTACTCGATGGTCTCCTGCTTCAAGCATCCGTCGCCGCGCATGGCGATGTCCCAGAACTTCCAGCGCGATCGCCAGTCGGCACCGCGGCCGAGACAGCGCAAGAGGCCGTGTTCGCCCTTGTTGTAGGCCGCGATGGCGCACATGAACGAGTTGGCGCCGTAGGCATTGAGCAAGTACTCGATGTAGCGACAAGCAGCTTCGGTCGATTTGATCGGATCGGTGCGCTCGTCCACGTGGTCGTCGACCTGCAGGCCGTATTGCCGCGCCGTCGCGGGCATGAACTGCCAGAGTCCCCGGGCGCCGGCGCGGCTCGTGATGTCGGTCTGGTAGGCGCTCTCGATGAACGGCAGATAGCTGAAGACTTCGGGCAACCGATGCTGCCGCAACGCCTGAGTGATCCGAGGCAGGTGTCGTTGGCCGCGCTGCCACGCGCGGCGGGTCAGGTCGATTTTCTCCGTCGACCAGAAGCCGATCCAGTTGTCGATCGCCGCGACCAGGTCCGGCGGGATCGGCTGGCTGGCGGTGTCGATCCCGAACTCCGCCATGATCAGGGCCAGTTCCAGCTTGAGTTCATAGGGCGGCGACGCGCTCTGCGGTCGCGGCGCTGGCCGAGGGTCCTGTTGCGGTTCCGGGTGCACGTCCGGTCTGGCCGCCCTCTCGGGCGCGGCGGAAGCAGCCGGCGGCTCGGACGCCGCGGGCGGCGGCGCGTCCAGCGCTTGCAGAATCGCCGCCAAGTCGTGGTCCTGGAGCGGTCCGCCGAACTCGGCTTGCGCGCGACGCAAGGCGGCGGCGATGTCGGCCTGGGTGGACTCCCGCCACGGCAGATAATCGACGGCGGCGAGCGAGCGCAGGGCGATGTCGAACCGGGCGCGCGCCAGATCTCGCGCAGGCTGCGGGCGCTGCCAGGCTGCCAGCGCCTCATTGAGGCTCCGCTCGGCTTGCTCGAGGTACATGTCGCGAGTCCACCAGCGGTCCAGGTCCAGACTGCGGCGGCCGGCCGTGGGCATCAGCACCAGAACCAGCGTGAGCAGGACCAGCACACCGGCTGCGCCCAATAGCGGTGGCGCGGGGATCCAGGTGCGGCGCACCCGCAACGGCACGTCGGCGATCTCCAGTCGATCGCCGCTGCGCAGTCTGGCGGTGCGGACGGGTACACCGTTGACGCGGGTTCCGTTCGCCGAGCCGAGGTCGGTCAACACCAGGCCGGCGGACGCATAGGCCAGACGCGCATGCAGGGCCGACACCTGATCGAGCGGCAGCACCACATCGCTGGTCGTGCTGCGGCCGAGCACGACCTGGCGCGACCAGAGCAAGCGGTCGACCGCCCCGGTACGCGCGTCATCGCCGGTGAGCTTCCAGACAAAGAGTCCCTCGCCCGGCCACGACCGCGTTCGCTCGGTCCGCAACCGCACGGTCCAGGCGAAAGGACCGATGCGCAACGTCGCGCCGTCGGCCAAGATGGCCTGCTGCGCCGGAGCGTCGTCGAGCATGGTGCCGTTGCGGGAGCCGAGGTCGTGCACCCACCAGACGCCGTCCTGCCAGGCGATCCGCGCGTGGCGGCGACTGATCCCGCTGTCGTCCAGGACCACGTCGCAAGCTGGGTCGCGGCCCAGAATGACATCGACGCCCGGCAGGCGGCGCGGAATCGGCGGCGCCGTCCCCACCGGATCCAGCACCAGATCGGGCTGGCCGAGATCCTGTGATGGGCGATCCCCGGCGCGTCGTGTCATAGCTGGAAGGATTTGAAGACGAACTCCAGCAGACCCAGGCGCACCCGGTCGCCGTCCTGCAGAGCTCGTTCACTGATCCGCTCACCGTTGACGAAGGTGCCGTTGGCCGAGTTCAGGTCCACCAGGATGCAAACACCGCCGCCGATGCGCACCTCGGCATGCTCCTTGGAAACACCCAGGTCGCCGCCGTAGGGAACGCAGACACCACAGGTGCTCAGTCGTCCAATGCGCGCGCCCCCCGGCTGAATGCGGAGATCCTGTCCGCGCTGCGGTCCCGACACCGCGACCAGCCAGGCGACTGTCAGCCCGCCAGTGGCCGGCGCAGCGCCCAGGATGCGCGTCGGTTCGTCCAGGCTTTGCGCCGCGCGAGGCGGCAGCGGCAGTACCGGGGGCGGGATAGGCGCTGGCGGCGGCGGGTTCTCACTCCGCGGCGGCGAAGTTGAAGAAGGCGGCGGCGGCACCGGCTGACCGCGGGCGTTCGACCATTCGACCAGCGGCGGCGGGCCTGAACCATCGTCGACGGTCGGCGGCAAGGGAGTCCGGTACGCTCGTTGCGATCC
>JAQULN010000326.1 GCA_028718575.1 Candidatus Krumholzibacteriia bacterium
TAGAGAGTACTATACTCCTGGTACCGCCCGGGCCCGATCTCAATCACGTCGCCGTCGGACGCCGCGTCCACCGCGTTCTGGATGTTCCAGAAATCGCCGCTGAAGTCCTGCTCCACCGTCCAAGTACGGCCATGAGCGGCACCAGCGCCAACGCCGGCCGCCAAGATCCCAAGCACCGCGATGATCTGTTGCCGACTCATGGCCGTACTCCCCAGGTTGTCCCTGCCTGATCGCAAGGTATAGGTCTACAACCTTCCCACTTGCCGAGCGGCACCTGACTGATCGGACGTAGCCGTATCCTGAGTCATTATACCACAGCCAGCCGTTCGGCTGAACCCGGGTCGTGAGCGATCGACCGGAAGTACCAGGCCGTTGACCTCGCGTCGATACGCCGGCACGGCAACCGTCCGGGCGCCGTCAGGCCCAGCTCTGCAGCGGTCCCCGGGCGAAGCTGTCGAGATCGAGCCCGTCGCGCCGGCCGGCCACAAGGTGCAGATGGCCGGCGTAGGCGATCATCGCGGCGTTGTCGGTGCAGTAGACCGGCGCGGGCGGTACGAAGTGCAGGCCGCCGCGCGCCGCGCCCGTGGCCACGGCCTCGCGGAGTTGGCCGTTCGCCGCCACCCCGCCCGCCAAGTAGATCGCCGCTACGTCGTTCGCACGCGCTGCCTGGAAGAGCCGCTGGCAGAGAACGTCGACGATCGCGTCCTGGACGCCGCGGCAGAGATCGGCGATGTCCTGCTCGCTTGGCGGGACAGGTAGCGACTCGACCGCCAGCTTGACCGCGGTCTTCAGGCCGCTGAAGCTGAACACCAGGCGCGGATCCTGCGCCAGAGGACGCGGCAGCACGAACCGCATCGGGTCGCCCTGGCGCGCCAACCGCTCGACGTGCGGCCCGCCGGGATAAGGCAGACCGAGCAGCTTGGCGGTCTTGTCGAAGGCCTCGCCGGCGGCGTCGTCGAGGGTGCCGCCCAACCGCTCGTAGCGTCCCACCCGCGGCACCAGCACCAGCTCGGTGTGGCCGCCCGAAACCACCAGCACCACGGCCGGCAGCACCAGCGGCGCCGACAAGCCGTTGGCCAGGATGTGGCCCTCCAGGTGGTGCACCCCCACGAGCGGCAGCTCGGCCGCGCTGGCCAGGGCCTTGGCCGTGCTCAACCCGACCAGCAGCGCTCCGATCAGGCCCGGTCCGCTGGTCACGGCGACGCCGTCGAGGTCCCGTGGGGTCAGTCGCTGGCGCCGCAACAGGAGGTCCAACAGCGGCAGCAGATTGACGAGATGGGCCCGGCTGGCAAGTTCGGGCACGACCCCGCCGAACTGACCGTGCACATCGACCTGGCTGCTCAGCAGGTTCTCGACGACCCCGCGCCCGCTGTCGTACAAGGCGACCGAGGTGTCGTCGCAGCTCGTCTCGATTCCGAGGACCTTCACCGGTTATCCGTCTCCAGCGGCATCTCGCCCGCCAGCAGCGCGAGCACCGGCGCCACCGCGTCCGCGATCTCGCGCGCCAACACACCGCGGCGGCCGCACCTGGCGGCAGCTCGTTCGCCCGCCAGTCCGTGCACCAGCGCGCCGAGCAGAGCGGCGTCAGCGGCCGAGGCACCCTGAGCCAGCAGGCCGCCGATCACGCCGGTCAAGATATCGCCGGTGCCGCCGCGCGCGAGGCTGTCGTCGCCGCTCGGGTTGAAGAAAACGCGTCCGTCCGGCAGACCGATTACCGTCGGCGACCCCTTCAAGAGCAGGACCACGCGCCAGCGCGCGGCCAGGTCGGCCGCGAGATCGCAGCGCCGGGCGGCGATCTCGGTCGTCACAAGACCCGTCAGTCGCGCAAGTTCGCCCGGGTGCGGCGTGAGCACGACCTCGCGGCCGGCGAACTCGGGTTCGCGGCCCTGCCGCGCGAAGGCCGACAGGCCGTCGGCGTCGAGCACGAGCGGCCGGTCGCAGCGTGCCGCGAAATCGCAGACCCAGCGGTCGGTGTCGGGATCGTCGCCCAGGCCCGGCCCGACGGCGACGGCGTCCTGGCGCGCCAACAGATCGTCCAGCGCCGCCGCCTCGAGCGGCGCCAGCGTACCCGCCGCCGTTTGCGCGAGCGGCCGCAGGATCGCCTCGGGCAGACTGGTGCGCAGGCCGGTTTCCAGGCAGACCGGCGCCGCGAGGGTCAACAGGCCAATCCCGGACCGCAGCGCGCCGAGACCGGTCAGGTAGGCCGCACCGCCGTAGGAGCGCGATCCGGCCACGGCGAGCAAGCGTCCGACTTGCGCCTTGTGCGTGTCGCTGAGGCGCGGCGGGAGCATCGCCTGGTAGTCGGCCAGCGCCAGCACGTGCCAGGGCGGCGCGTGTCGCGCGCAGACGTCGTCGGCGAAGCCGATGTCCACCGCGGTGAGCTCGCCGGCATAATCGCGGCCCGGCGGCAGCAGCAGCCCCAGCTTGGGCAATCCGACCGTGATGGTGGCGTCGGCGCGGACGGCGTCCGGATCGGCGGTGCCGTCGTCGCCGCTCACCCCCGACGGCATGTCGACCGCCACCACGGGCAACCCGAGGTCGTTCAGCGCCCGGCAGAGTTCGGCGTAAGAGGCGCGCAGCGGCGGCTGGATGCCGGTGCCGAAGACCGCGTCGACCACCAAGACGCAGTCGGCCGCCAATTCTCGCAAAGCCCCGGCCCACCCGGCCGGCGCCGCGCCGCGCACCGCCACCTGCCGCGAGAGAGCGTCGTAACTCGCGCGCGCGTCGGGCGACAGTTCGTCGCGTTCGTGCAGGAGCAACACCCGCACCGGCGCCCCCGTCTCGCCGAGGCGCTGCGCGATCACCAGGCCGTCGCCGCCGTTGTTGCCTTTGCCGCAGACGATCAGCACCGGACCTTGCGGCGCCAGCCAGCCGCCCGCGCGCAGCGCGTCGGCGATCGCCGCGCCGGCCCGCTGCATCAGCACCAGGCCCGGGGTGCCGGCCGCGATCGTGTCGCGGTCGATCGCCGCCATCTGGCGCGCGGTCACCACCCGCATGGCTTAGACCTCCTTGCCGCCGTTGTTAATCCGGTCGAGCACGTCGAGGAGCTGGGCGAGGTCGTCGATTACGAACTCGGCCTCGAGGGCGGCTTGCTCCTCGGCGGCGTCCAGGGCGGGGTCCTTGTATGGCGGCGCTTTGTCGCCGTAGCGCGCCCAGACCGTGTGCAGGCCCAGGTCCTTGGCGCCGCGGATGTCGCGGCTGGGCCAGTCGCCGATCATCACCGCCTGCTCGGGCCGGACGCGCAGTTCGCGCAGGGCCAGGTTGAACGGGAGCGGATCGGGTTTGCGCACGCCCGTGTCGTCGTAGGTAAAGACGCGATCGAAGTGGTGCTGCAGGCCGAGGCGGCAAAGGCGCAGCCACGCCTCGAAGCGCGGCGCGTCGCTGACCACGGCCAGGCCGTATCCCTCGCGCAGCAGGCGGTTCAGCACCATCACGGCGTGCGGGTAGAGGACGAGCGAACCGTCGCGCGCGCGACGGTAGGCGATCACCGCGGCGGCGAGCACGCGGTCCTCGACCCGGCCAGCGGTCTCCTGCAGGAAGCGATTGAAGACCTTTTGATACTCGATGCCCTCGCGCTCGTAGATCGCGTAGAGACGCCGGTGGGCGGTGTCGGCGTCCAGGCGCAGGCCGGCGTCGATCATCGCGTCGACCGCGGCGCGGATGGCGTCGTCCTTGGCCTTGATGAAATCGGTGAGCGTGTTATCGAGATCGAAGATGACGGCCTGGATCGGGCGCCCCTGCATGCCGAACCCCTTTCTTGCCGGCGGGTCCCCGCCGCGATAATAATGGCGGAACGAACGACCGTACAGGAGGGATCGCTTGTCGCTGGATCCAACCCCGCCCGGCCGGCCCGGATTCTGGAACGCGTGGACCGCGCCGCAGCACGCGGCCTTCGCGCTGTTGTTGCTCGGCGCCTACATGTTCTGGCAGGTCGCGGTCCACAGCCTCACCGGCGATCTGTTCGTACCGGTGATCGCCGCGGCCCTGCTCGCAGTGGTCCTGCC
>JAQULN010000327.1 GCA_028718575.1 Candidatus Krumholzibacteriia bacterium
CGTTCGATCAGGGCCTGGGTGCGTTCGATCTCCCGGTCCAACCGTTCGCCGCCGCCGCCTTCGAAGAGCAGGCGGGTTGCGCGGGCCAGCAATTCCTCACCTGCGTTCAGAAGGTTCAGGGCCAAGTCGAAGTTTCCCTGCCGGTATTGATCCTGGGCCCGTAAGGCTTGCTGATCTGCTTCCCGCACGAAGCGCAGGGCGCGCTCGTCTCCGGCTTCGTGGACGCGTTCGAGCAACTGATCTCGCAGCTCGCCGAAGCGCTCCAGGCGCAGCCGAACGCGTTCCTGCTGGTTCCGCATCTCACGGGCAAGCCGAGCGGCGTGTTGAGCGGCGGTCCGGGCTCGCTGGGAGAGCGATATCGCTTCACGATGCCTCCCGCGATGCTGCAGGCTTTGCGACTGTTGGTGGAGGCTGTAAGCCTCCTGGATGATGCGCCGTGCCTGTTGGTTCTCCGAATCCTGAACGATCTCGGCCGCCCAGGCGATGATCTCGCCGGTGCGGGCAATGTACTCTTCGCTTTCGCCGCCGGTCTGCGCCAACGTCGGCACCGAAGCGAACAGTACGACCAGCGGCAAGAGGATGACCACCGGCATACAGGAGATGGTTGGCATTCGTCGCATGGCGGCCTTCCCGGTCAGGGGTGGCGAGTGTTGTCGCCCTCTGATCGAGCAGACGCCATGCCATATCGGGTCATTCGATTCAAGTCTATATTCCCCAACAAGTAAGGATCCTCCGAGCGGATCGTACACCGTCCGGCGGAGACGGGATATGTACCCCTGGGTACGCCGTGTCACGATGGCGGTTCCTCGGATTGTCCCGCGTCGACTCCCAGTCGTTTGATCCGGGAGTACAGTGTGCGGCGCGTGATCCCCAGGTAGCTCGCAGCCAAGGTCTTGTTGCCGCCGGCTCGAGCCAGGGCCAATCGGATCAAGCGCCGGGCGTGGTGGTCCAGGTCGAGATCGGCGGCGTTCGGCAAGGCCACCACTCCGGTCGTGTCGAGCACGATATGGGCATCGGCCAGGGGGCCGTCGCCGGCCAGGATATGGGCGCGTTCGATCAGGTTGCGCAACTCGCGTACATTGCCCGGCCACGAGTGCCGGCGCAAACGCTGCAGGATGGCGTCCGGCAAGACCTGCCCGGCGCGGCCGAGTCGCGCCAGGAAATGCGCCACGAGATCGGGCAGGTCGTCGAGGCGTTCGCGCAACGGAGGCACATCGATCGGGAACACCTGCAAGCGATAGTAGAGGTCTTCGCGGAACTTTCCGGCTGCGATCTCGCGTTCCAGGGGGCGGTTCGTCGCGGCCACGACGCGCACATCGACCGGACGCTCGCGCGGATCGCCGACCCGGTTGATCCGGCGGGACTCGAGCACCCGCAACAGCTTGGCCTGGACGCCCGGTCCGGCTTCGCCGATCTCGTCGAGCAGCAGCGTGCCGCCTTGCGCGGCTTCGAACAGGCCCTCGCGATCGCGGTCGGCACCGGTAAAGGCGCCTTTGCGGTGTCCGAACAACTCGCTTTCGAGCAGCGATTCCGCAATCGCGGCGCAGTTGACGGCGACGAAGGGGCCGGTCGCGCGTTTGCTTTGGGCGTGCAGGCAGCGCGCGACCACCTCCTTGCCGCTGCCGCTCTCGCCGCGGATCAACACGGTGGCTTCGCTGGGGGCCACCTTGGCCACGAGTTCGCGCAAGCGGCGCGACGACGCCGAGGCGCCGAGCAGTTGGGTCTCGCCGCTGAGGCGCTGCACGACCCTGCGCAGGGCGCGATTCTCCCGCTGCAAGGAGGCCGCGGCAAGAGCCTGTTCGACTACGTGCGCCACCTCGTCGAAGTTGATCGGCTTGGTCAGATAGTGATAGGCGCCTTCGCGCAAGGCGGTCACGGCGGACGGCATGTCGCCATAGGCGGTCAGCACGACCACCGCCGTTTCCGGGGAGCGCTCCTTGACGCCGGTGATCACGGCCAGTCCATCGACCGGCTCCATGCGCAGGTCGGTGACGACGAGATCGAACGCTTCCCTGGCCACGAGGTCCAGGGCGCTCTGGCCGTCGTTGACGCCCGTGACGGTATGTCCGCGGTAGGCCAGTGCCGCTTGCAGCAGTGTGACCAGCCGTGTCTCGTCGTCCACCAGCAGGATTCTGGCCATGCTTGCCGCCTCAGTCGCGTCGCCGCGGCAGGGCCAAGGTGGCCACGCAGCCGCGGTTGTTCGCGCGATCGGCCAGCGTCAGCCGGCCGCCGTGTTGCTCGGCCAGTTGCCGCGAGACCGTCAATCCCAGGCCGCCGCCCTTCTCCTTGCCGGACCAGAACGGGGCGAACACCTGCTCTGCATCAGCATCGCCCAGACCTGTCCCGTTGTCCACGACCAGGACGCGCCAGTTCGCATCGTCGCCGTCGAGCGACACGGTGACCTCGCCCCCCGCCGGTTGCGCATCGCGGGCGTTCAACAGCAGATTGAGCAGGATCTGCTGCAGACGGTGCGGGTCGCCGCGAACGGCGGCGGCCGACAGCGGTTCGCCGACCACGACGCGTACGCCCGCGCGCTCCATTTCGCCGGCCAGCAGCTTGACCGTGCGGCGGATCACTGCCGCCAGATCCACATCCTGCCACGCGATGGCGCGGTCGCTGCCGAATGCCAGGTAGCCGGACAGAATCCGGTCTAGCCGGTCGACCTCGTCGGGGATGAACGCCGCGATGTCGTCCGCGAGTCCATGGTCGCGCAGGACCCGTTGCAAATGCTCGCCGGCGCCCCGGATGATGCCGAGCGGGTTGCGGATCTCATGCGCGATGCCGGCGGTCATGCGACCCATGGCGGCGAGGCTCTGTTGCTGAAGCAGCGTGGCCCGCGCCCGCTCGAGCGCGCGTTGATTGCGCCAGAGCAGAAGTGCGAGCAGGGCCAGGCCCAGACAGACGACGGCCGTGGTGACCGCGGCGCCGCGGCGCAGCGCGGCCAAGGCGCCGAAGAAATCGGCGTTGCCTTCGACGGTCAAGACGCCGGCCACCGCCCCGTATCGGTCCAGGACGGGCGCATGGGCCGCTTTCTGGTACAGGATGCCGGTCCGGTACAGCCGGGTGGCGGCTGGGAATCCTTCGCGCGCCAGAGCGACCGCCGATCGATCGAGGTCCCAGAACACATTCGACTGCCCTTTGGCCAGGCGGCCCGCGGCGGCGGCGACGACGCGGGCGTCGAGGTCGCATAGCGTGATTTCGGCGAGATCGTTCTCCAGACGGATCTGCTCGAGTCGGCTTCCCAGCCAGAGCAAGGCCGTGTCGGGTTCGGGGTCGATGGACCAGACCAGGATGGCGTCGCCGTCGACTAGGTGCGCGGCGCTGGTGGCGATGCCCAACAACCGCTGGCCGAGCGCTTCGTCCAGGTGGTCCCGCGCGCCGCGATACAGCAACACCAGCCCGGCAACGACGACGATCAAGATGCCGGCATAGGCTCCCACCGCCCACTGCATCAACCGCCGCCGATCCGTCATCGGACCATCGCCTCGCTTGCCGTTACGCCGTGCGGTCGCCGGCGACGCTTGGTCGCGGCCGCCGGCGGTCCATCAGGCGTCAGCATAGCAAGCGACGACCCGTGCGGCTAGCAGTCGCTCTATTTCAACAGAACCATACGTTGGCTGCGCGAATGCCAGCCGTCGTCCAGGCGGCAGAGGTAGACGCCCGCCGGTACGTGCCGGCCGCGGTGGTCGCGTCCGGTCCAGCGCGCCAGGTGGCGGCCCGCCGGCAATTCGGCCTCGACCAGCGTGTCGACGAGGCGCCCCTGCAGGTCGTAGACGCGTAAGCTCACATGGGACCGTTCGCCGAGCGTGAACGCGAGGCTGGTGGCGGGATTGAATGGATTGGGCCAGGCCGGTTCGAGCGTGAGCGGGACGGGCCGGTGCGGCGCCTCGGGCGGCCGCGGCTCGTCGGGCTCGGATACGGGCAGGGTCGTGTGGGGGCTGGTGCGGATCCGGATCCCGGCCTCGCAGTTCTGGCTGTCACCGAGGTCGATCCAGGACGACG
>JAQULN010000328.1 GCA_028718575.1 Candidatus Krumholzibacteriia bacterium
TTCTCGAAGGCGTGGATCGACTTGTGTTCAGCGCCGTGGTACTCGAAGACCCGGCTCATGTCCTTCATCAAGCTGATCGCCCACAGGTACAGGATGAACAGCGCCACGCGGATGATCCCGTCGACCACGTTGAACCAGAGCGAACCCTCGACCCCCAGCCAGTGGGTCACGAGCAGCGGCAGATAGAAGAAGAGGCCCAGGCTGAGCGCGAAGGCGAGCACGATGGTGCCCCACATCCAGAGCGTATCCTTGCGCGAAGAATGGGCGCGGTCGACGCGGTCCTCGCTGACCGCCTGGTCGGCCGAGAACATCAGCGCGTCGATGCCCAGCGCCATGGTTTCCAGCAGGTGCACACCGCCGCGCAAGACCGGGATGTTCAACCAACGGTATTTCGCGACCACACTGCGAAAGGGTTTCTTGCGGATCACGATGCGGCCCTCGGGATTGCGCACGGCGATGGCGATCGCCTTCGGGCTGCGCATCATCACGCCCTCGATGACTGCCTGGCCGCCGACGGCGAGGTCCAGCTTGCGGGCCTCGTCGCTGCCGGCGGCCGCGGGCGAGGTGTCGCGATCGGCGTCAGCCGGCGTCATGGCGGCGGGCGAGGTTTGCTCGTTCATCCCGTTCCTTTCCGTGCGACGGGCCGTCCGCGTACGGCCGGCGCCGCGTCCGGCAAAGACACGAGGGCACCGGGTTGACGGCCCGGCGCCCTCGCAATCTGTCCAGGCGATCGGTCTGGGCGCCCCCCGGGGCGGGCGCGCGACCTACTTCTTGCCGCCGTACTTGACCCCTTCGTACCGCTTGCGGAATCGTTCGACGCGTCCTGCGGTGTCGACGATCTTCTGCTGCCCGGTAAAGAACGGGTGGCAGTTGGAGCAGATCTCGACATTAATCTTCGCCCGGGTGGACTTCGTCTTGATCACGTTGCCGCACAAGCAAGTGATCTCGCAATCGACGTACTTGGGGTGAATGTTCGGTTTCATCGTCCTCTGACCTTGTTGCCGTCCCGTCATGTCGCGATCCAACAAACAAATATACGACCAGCCGGGAGGCAAGCGGCAATTTCGGGGACTTCTGCGCCGCCAGCGTCTCAGGCGTTCATCGCGGACAGGAACTGTTTGTTATCCTTGGTCTTGCCCAGTTTATCGAGCAGGAACTCCATGGCCTCGACCGGCGAGTAATCGCTCAGGTACTTGCGCAGCACCCAGATCTTGTTGAGGTCCTTCGGGTCCAGCAGCAGGTCCTCCTTGCGCGTGCCGCTCTTGAACAGGTCGACCGCGGGGTAGATGCGCCGGTCGGCGATCTTGCGGTCCAGGACCAGTTCCATGTTGCCGGTGCCCTTGAATTCTTCGAAAATGACCTCGTCCATGCGGCTGCCGGTCTCGATCAGCGCCGTGGCGATGATGGTCAGCGACCCGCCGTCCTCGATGTTGCGCGCGGCGCCGAAGAAGCGCTTCGGTTTTTGCAACGCGTTGGAATCGACGCCGCCGGAGAGAATCTTGCCCGAATGCGGCACCACCGCGTTGTGGGCTCGCGCCAGGCGCGTGATCGAATCGAGCAGGATCACCACGTCCTTGCCGCTCTCGACCAGGCGGCGGCTCTTCGCCAACACCATGTTGGCAACCTGTACGTGGCGCTCGGCCGGCTCGTCGAACGTCGAACTGATGACCTCGCCCTTAACCGAGCGTGCCATGTCGGTCACTTCCTCGGGCCGCTCGTCGATCAACAACACGATGAGGTGAATCTCCTGGTGGTTCGCCGTGATCGCGTTGGCGATGGTCTGCAGGATGACTGTCTTGCCGGCCCGCGGGGGCGAGACGATCAGGCCGCGCTGGCCCTTGCCGATAGGCGCCATCAGGTTGATCAACCGTGTGGTGAGGTTGGTGCTCTTGAACTCGAGGTCGATCATCTGATCCGGATACAACGGCGTCAGGTTGTCGAAGAGCGTGACCTTCTTGGCGTCCTCCGGGTCCATGTAGTTGACCGATTCGACCTTGAGCAGGGCAAAGTAGCGTTCGTTCTCCTTCGGCGGACGCACCTGGCCGCTGATCGTGTCGCCGGTCTTCAGATCGAATTTCTTGATCTGCGAGGGCGACAGATAGATGTCGTCCGGTCCCGGCAGGTAGTTGTACTTGGCCGCCCGTAGAAAACCGTAGCCCTCGGCGAGGATCTGCAGCACACCCTCCGCGTGGATGAGGCCGTTCTTCTCGGTCTGCCCCTCCAGGATCTTGAAGATCAATTCGCTCTTGCGCAGGGTGCTGACCGCCTCGATGTTCATCCCGCGCGCCACCTCCACGAGCTCGCGGATGTTCATCTCCTGCAGTTCCTTGATATCCATCGGTGCTCCTTGGGCCCGTCCACCGGGCGGGGCTCGGCAAGGAAGGTGGCCAACAGGCGGCCGAATCCGGCTCCTTGCCCAGGTCGGGATTGCTACGGCGAAGTGAGGGTTGTTCTCAAGGTTTCGCGCGATCCAGGGACCGCCGCGCACTCAGATCGTATGCTCCGGTCGGGGCAGCCGGACCAAGTTAACCCGGATCAGCCAGATTTAGCAAGGGGCGTACCAAATATCGAGCCTGCCGACGCCCAACCTTGCCGGTGAATCTATTGAATCCCCGTCAATTCGTTGTACGTAGCCATGTTTTCGTTGAAACCGGCCTCGTCGCCCAGCAGAGCCAGCGTATTCGCCAGGAAATAGAACCCGTCGGCGTTGCCCGGCGCCAGGTTGGTCACCGCGTTGCCGACCTCGACGCCGCGGCGCAACGCAGCCAGGCCCTCGGCCTCCAGCGCCTGCGAACGCGCCGGATCCTCAGTCACAGCCTGAGCCGCCTGGGTCAATAGTTCTTGGCCGTACAGCAAAAAGAGCTGCTGGCGCTCGACCAGCAACATGATGTCGTAAACGTCCTGTTCGCTGGCCAGACCGTACGCTTCTATGGCGCGGGAGTAGTCTTTCGCCTGGCGGAAATTGAACCCGGCCTCGGAGTAGAGCTCCTTGAGGCGGGCGTCGTTGGTCGGATCGGTATCGTTCAAGAAGATTTCGGCCACCTTCAGGAAGAGACCGGCGGCTTCTTCATGCCGTTCCTGCTTGCCGTACAAACCGACGACGTCGAGCAGCAGTTCGGGATCCTCGCCGTGTTGGCGCAACAGGTCGTCGTAAATCGCCTGGGCGTCGTCGGTGCGGTCGAGTTGCGTCAACACATAGGCCTTGTCCGCGCGCAACCGGTAGGCATCGGGCTGAGCCACCAAGACCTGGTCGAGCAGCGCCAGGGCTTCCAGACGCAGAGCCTTGGCCGTGTTCGGATCATCGGGCAGCAGTTCCGCTTGCTGGATCTTCATGCCGGCGATGCTTTTGATCGAATTGAGGGAATCCGGCACGGCCGCGTAGGCGAGGCGGAAGAACCCTTCGGCTTCCTCGTAATGCCGATCCCGCCACATGCCCTGGCCTTCGCGCAGCGTATTGCGATAGTTGATCTCCAGCGCCTCGGCCACACGGTCGGACATCGCGTCGGGGTTCATTTCCTTGGCTCGCATGTAACGAGCGTACGCGTTCTCGAAGGAGCGCTTCGCCAGGAGGTAATCGTTATCCTGGATGGCCTGCTGCGCCATGCGGCTGTAAGCCTCGCCTTGGTAGTAATACGCTTCGGGATCGTTCGGCGTGTAATAGAGGCCCTCTTCGATCACGTCGATGGCCTTCTGGTAATTGTTCTGCTCGATATACAGGATCGCACTGGTGGTATGGGCGGACCGGCAGCCGATCAAGGCGGAAGAAAGGGCGAGCATAACCAGCACGGCCGACAAAGCTAGCGATCGCTTGGTCATCAGAGGCTCCCCTCGGGACCACCGTCGGCTCAGGACCATTCCGCAGCAGTAAGGTCTGAGACGTTCTCGTGGTCGCAGGGTTTGGTGGGAATCGGCACTCATCACAGAAGGTCTGGTTGGCGGCCGTCGGCCGCCCAGCCCGACCTGGTTAACACCGAAAGTACGTAAGAGATTTTGCGG
>JAQULN010000329.1 GCA_028718575.1 Candidatus Krumholzibacteriia bacterium
CGGGGGGCCCGGCGGACATCGTCCTGGAAGCGGGCGACCGTCTCCTGGTGCCGGCGCGGCTGGACGCGGTGCAGGTGATCGGCGAGGTCGGCTTCCCCACGGCGCTGGTCTGGGAGCACGGCCGCAAGATCGACTGGTATGTCAACCGGGCCGGCGGCTACCTGGAACGAGCCGACAAGAAGCGGTCGCGCGTGGTGCACGCCAACGGTCTATCGCAACCCAACAGAGGCGGGCACGAGGTGCTGCCGGGCTCGACGATCATGGTGCCGGTGAAGGCGCCGCCGGAGGGCAAGACGACGCTCGAGACGATGAAGGAGATCGCGTCGATCCTGGCGAGCGTGGCCACGGTCTATCTCGTGATCGATCGGGTGGCGGATTGAGGTGAGGGGTCCGTATTTTTTTTCGAGGTCGCCATGCCTGACTTAGGCGAAACCCCGCTTCCACGGCCGCGGGACAAAGATGATGCGTTATCCCTGCTGGCGCTCAGCAGCGTCTTGTTGCGGCGCCGGCGCTTGATCTATACCTGCGCGCTGGCGGGCTTGGCGGGGGGGCTCGCCCTGGCGCTGCTGCCGCCGCGGGTCTATCGCTCAAGCGCGGTTTTCCAGCCGCAAGCAGCCGAATCCAGAGCGGCTAACCTCGCCGCGATGGCCAGCCGTTTCGGTTTGCCGACGCCGAGCGGCGACGGCGAATGGAACGCGCCCGTCTATGTTGAACTTCTGCGGATGCGGTCCATGCTCGAGCCGCTGGCCCGCGACACGCTGGTCGTGGCCGAACTGGGCGAACGCGCGACGGCGGTGACCGATCTGTTGGGCGTCAAGGCGCCAAGTCAAGCGCAGCGTGTGGATCGCGCCGTGCGCGAACTCCGCCGAATCATCCGGAGTCGCGAGATCAACAACATCGGCGCCGTCGAGGTGACCGCGACGACGCGCTGGCCGAGCGTCTCGTTGGCCCTCGTGCAGCGATTGGTGCACGGCGTCGATCGCTTCAATGTCGACACGCGCCGTTCGCAAGCGGCGGAAGAAAGAGCTTTTGTAGCGCTGCAAGTCCAGGAGGCCAAGCAAGCGCTGGAGCAAGTCGAGCATCGCTTGCTAGAGTTCATGCAGAGTAACCGAGCCATTGCCGGTTCGCCGGAGCTGAGTTTCGAGCATGATCGCCTGCAGAGGGAAGTGTCGCAGCGGCAGCAAGTCTATACGATGCTGATCCAAAACCTGGAAGAAGCGCGGATCAAAGAGGTCCGCGACACGCCGGTGATCACGGTCCTGGAACCGCCGCGGTTGGCCCACGAATCGCAGTCGCGCGGGCTCATGCTCAAGGCGATGCTGGGCTTGTTGAGCGGCGGCGTCTTGGCGGCGCTGGGCGCGTTCTTGGTCTTTGGCGTGTCGCATGCCTGCCGCGCGCAGGACGGCGATGCGCTGGAATTCCTCGCGCTCGTCAAGGACGCGGCGCCCCGCTTCAAACGCGCGCCGAAACGGTAGGCAGCGTTGGATTCGTTCCCGTCGACGGAGTTCCCGCTTCATGAACCACGCTGGCGAGTTGGTGTCGAAAAGCCGCGAGGCACGCGGGGGATTCTTCTGGACGACGCTCGGCGTCGGCGTCCAAGCGGGGATGCAGATCCCTGTGTTGGCGGTGCTGGCGCGGCACATCAGCCCGGAGGAGTTCGGCATCGCTAACGCGGCGCTGCTGGTCATCGGACTCGGTCTAAATGTCTTCGAGGGCGGCGTGGCGCTCAACGTCGCGCAACGCAAGAACATCGACCTGCGCGATGAGGCCGTTGCATTTCAGATCTCGGTTGTCTTGGCGCTGGCAGTGCTGGGTGTCGTCACTGCGACGAGCGGCTTGCTCGCGGGTTTCTTCGGCCGACCGGAGATCAAGCCGGCAATTGTCGTTGTGGCCTGGAGCTTTCTGCTGAGCGGACTGACCGCCGTCGCAGAGGCTCTTCTCTACACCCGCGGCGCCTACCGCACGGCAGCCTCGGTGAACATCGTTTCCTATGTGGCCGGCTATGCAGCGGTCGCCGTGATTCTGGCGCTGAAAGGCTACAGTTACTGGTCGCTCATCTACGCGCAGATCACGATGAAGCTCGTCAAGCTGGGCTTGTTGCTAGGCTGGGCGCGGCATGCCGTATGGCTTCGTCCGACTCTCGCCGTCTGGCGGGAGCATCTGGGCCAGACTCTGGCTTTCTCGTTGGGCCGGGTGGCGACTTTCTTGGCCAATGAAGGCGATATGTTCGTGGTCGGCAGGATCCTCGGCGTCGAGGCGCTCGGTTTCTACGGGCGCGCGCATCAACTGATGATGGTCCCCAATAAGGTGTTCATCAAGGTCGCCATCCGCGTGTCGACGCCGCTTTACGCGAGCATCCAGGACGACGTGCCGCGCGTCGGCCGGGCTTTTCTGCATTCGGTGCGGCTGACGAACCAGGCGATGATCCCGGTCACCGCTTATCTGGTGTTGTTCCGGCGCGAGATCGTGCAGGTTCTACTGGGACCGTCCTGGAGCGAAGTGACGGCTCTGCTGGCCATTCTGGCGGTTGCCGGATTCTTCCACGTGATCTACAAGGTGCCGCTGTCGGTCATGCACGCCCAGCGTCTCGCCCGCAATTCGGCATTTTCCCAGAGTATCTTCGCCGTCTGCCTCCTGCTCGCTGTTCTGGCCGTGGCGTCACGCGGCCTGCCCGCCGTGGCGTGGGCCGTCACGACGGTCACGGCTGCGAACTATATGTTCATTTCGAGCCAGATCGTGAGACGGTTGGGCGTTGCTCCAGCTGCCTACTTGCAGGCCCACTTACCGGGCTTATTGGGCGGCGGGTTGCTTCTCGCCGCGGTTCTGCTGTTGCGGGCCGTTCTCGACGGAGCGTTGTCCGCCGTGGCGATCGCGGCCCTCGGCGGCTTGGCGCTGGCGGCTGTCGTCGGTGTATCGCTGCGGAGGTTTCTGTTGTGACGCTCCCGGAGAACCGTGACGTTGTGTTCTTGATTCACCTGAATCGTTCCGGCTCGACGTTTCTGGCCAATCAGGTCAGCGCCCATCCGCAGATCTGCGTCTGCCCGGAGGCGCACCTGGCCCTCCAGCGGTTGCTAGGCGGGAAATGTCGACGCCAATCGATCGCACGCAAGATCAAACGCCTCTTGGCCGACATGTCCGGCGACCAGAAGCTCGCCTCCTGGGGCCTGAATCCCGATCTCGTCGCCGCGCGCGTACGGGGCGCCGCCGACGATGTCGAAGCTTTCCATGGCCTGTTGAATGCCTACGCCGACACGATTTGCCCGCAGGCCACGACGGTCATGGTCAAGGGCTACTTCTTCATCGACTTGATCCAGCGGCGGCGGTTCGCGGGACTGGCCCGCGGGCGCGAGGCGAAGGCCGTCCTTTTGATGCGTGATCCCCGCGCGATCTTCAACTCGCAGAAGCGTAGCATCTCCAGCACTTTGCACCGCCCGATGCAAGAAAGCGCGATCGCCTGCGCTTTGCGGTGGCGGATCTACATGCGGCATGTCTCACAACTTGCCGCCGATCCCCGCTGCCTGCTAGTCCAGTACGAACAGTGGACGGCGGACAATGACGCTCAACTAGCGAGGCTCTTCGCATTTTTGGGGCTTGCGCCCCAGGCCGCGGGCGCGGCCGCCGCCAGGCTCGCGACAGCGATTCCGCCCAACCAGCGACACCTGCACGAGAATATCGCGAAGGGCCCGCTGGTCGAACGGAACGTGGCGTGGAAACATAGCCTGCCGAACGATCAGATCGCGCTCGTCCAATCGTTATGCGGCCGCTACTTGCGCGAACACTACGAGATCTTACCGGTCGGAAGAGCTCCTTTCGCCAGTGCGGCGGCTGACGTTGCCAAATGGGCTACCGGCCGGCTCTCTTTGTTGCGTTGAGGAAGAGGGCAATGGGTCTTGAGACGCTGCTCATCAATCTGTTGACGTTGGGCGTCGCCGGCCTGGGTCTCGCCGCTTTTTTACGCTACCCGCTCAATATCGGCCTGATCGTAGCGGCGCT
>JAQULN010000330.1 GCA_028718575.1 Candidatus Krumholzibacteriia bacterium
GGTGACGGCCGGCGCGCCCGCGCCGGCGCCGCTGCCGGTCGTCCAAGCCGGCCTACTCGTTGCCTGGCTGGCGCTGCTCGTCTGGGCGGCAAGCGCGTGAGGGTCAACCGATGAACGACCGTCCCGCCGCGACTGATCTCCGCGTCCGCCTGGACCTGGCCTATGTCGGCACCGCGTTCCACGGCTGGCAGATGCAGCCCGGCCAGCGGACCGTGCAGGGCGAGCTCGCTGCCCGACTGGCCCGCCTGCTCGGTCGTCAATGCCGGCCGGTCGGCGCCGGCCGCACCGACGCGGGCGTGCACGCGCGCGGCCAGGTCGCGCATGTCCAACTGCACACGGAGGCCGAAGGCTGGCGCGTCTGTCGCGCCTTGCCGAAGCTGTGCCCCGACGATATCCAGGTGCTGGCGGCGCGCCGGGTTTCGCCCGCGTTCAACGCGCGCCTGTCGGCGACCAGCCGGCGTTACAGCTATCGTCTCCAGTGGCAACGGAACCTCTTTGAACCCTTTGCTCTGTCTGTTCCGTGGCCCCTGGATCAGAGCGCGATGGATGCGGCGTGTCGCCGGGTGCGCGGCGTTCACGATTTCAGCAGCTTCTGCAAGGCCGGCTCGTTGCAGGCGGACAATCACTGCCGGATCGATCTCTGCGCTTTCGATTGGGAACCCGCTGGAGGTATATTGCATATCCGGGCCGACCGATTCCTGCATCACATGGTCCGCAACCTGATGGGGGTGCTGCTGGAAATCGGCCGCGGCCGGCGGCGCTCAGAGGATCTGGATTGGATCCTCGCCGCGCGCGACCGGCGTCGGGCAGGGCCGACCGCGCCCGCGCACGCACTGTTCTTGGAAGAAGTCACGTATCCGCCGGCGCTGCTCGATCCCGACTTTACGCCGCCGGATGCGACCCCGCGGCCACCGGCCGCCGAAGGAGACGACGCATGAAGTTCTTCATCGACACCGCCGATACGGCGGCCATCGCCGAGATCAAGAGCCTGGGCATGTGCGACGGCGTGACCACCAATCCGTCCCTGTTGGCGCAAGCCGGCCGCCGCGACACCGACGCGCTCCTGCGCGAGATCTGCGACCTGGTCGAGGGACCGGTCTCGGGCGAAGTCGTGGCGACCGATGCGGCGGGCATGATCCGCGAAGGCGAGCGCCTGGCGGGATTGTCCGAGTACATGGTAGTCAAGATCCCGACCACGTACGACGGTCTGAAGGCGATCGCCGCGCTCAGCGGTCAGGGGATTCCCGTCAACGCGACCCTGGTATTCTCGCCGAGCCAGGCGCTGTTGGTGGCCAAGGCAGGGGCGGCCTACTGCTCTCCGTTCGTCGGCCGCCTCGACGACGTCAGCCATAACGGCATGGACCTCATCGAGCAGGTGGTGACGATCTACACCAACTATGACCTCGAGACCGAGGTGCTGGTCGCCAGCGTGCGGCATCCCAACCATGTGGTCGAAGCGGCGCTGATGGGGGCTGATATCGCGACGATCCCGCCGAAGGTGATCAAGCAGCTCGTGCAACATCCGCTCACGGAGAAGGGCCTGGCCGCGTTCCTGGCCGACTGGGACCGCCTGCAGGGAAAGTGACGCGCCATGCCGAATCGCCGCCAGTTCTTCTGGAGCGCTGTGGCCGTAGGTTTTCTGGCTGGAGCCCTGCTCGGCGCGTTGTTCCTGCTGTGGCGGGAGCGCGCCTGGCGAAACCACGACCAGACTGAGCGCCAGGCGGCGGTCGAAGCGCTGCTGGCCGCGGCGGCCGCCGACACGGGGCCGGCGGCGGGCGACGCGTCCTCGCGCAACGGCGCGGCTGCTGCCGCCGCGGTGGTCTATCAACGCGAGAACGCCATCGTGGCGGCGACCCAGAAAGCGGCGCCGGCGGTGGTCACGGTCACGGTCACGCAGCGGGTGGCGGTTCGCGATCCGCGGCTCCGTTTCTTCGAGTTCTTCTACCCGGAGCGGCGTCCACCGCAAATGCGATACCAGGAGCGGCAAAACTTCGGCTCCGGCGTGATCGTCGGGCCAGAGGGATTCGTGGTCACCAGCGCCCACGTGATCGGCCAGGCACCGATGCAAGTGACGGTCACCTTGAGCGACGGCGTCGACTACACGGCGGAGGTCGTGGAGGTCGTGGACCGCTTCGATCTGGCGCTCTTGAAGATCCCGAGCGGCAACGTGCCGGTCGCCGTGCTGGCCGACAGCGACGACCTGAAAATCGGCGAGTGGGCCATCGCCATCGGCTCGCCGTTCGGGCAACTCCTGGCCGACACCCAGCCCACGGTCACGGTCGGCGTGATCAGCGCCCTGAACCGCGACATCGTGCGCCAGAGTTCGAACGACCGGTACTATCTCGGCATGATCCAGACCGACGCGGCGATCAACCCCGGCAACAGCGGCGGCGCCTTGGTCAACGCCCTCGGCGAAGTCGTCGGGATCAACACGTTCATCTTCTCCGAGAGCGGCGGCTCGATCGGGATCGGTTTCGCCGTGCCGAGCAATCGCGTGCGCTGGTTGTTGGAGGAGGTCCGCGAGTTCGGCCATTATCGCCAAGCGAGCTGGGGCGTGTTGCTGTATCCGCTCACTGGCGAGATCATGGCGGCATTGAACATTACCGACCCGGTCGGATTCATCGTGCGCGACATCATCGAGGACTCGCCGGCGTGGCGCGGCGGGTTGCGGCTCTTCGACGTGATCCGGACGATCAACGGCGTGCCGCTCGGCAGCCGCGACACGGTGACCCGTCTGGTCTACGAAGCCATGGTCGGCGACCGCATCCAGTTCACCGCCGAACGGGAGGGGAAACCGTTCACCGGCGACATCATCCTGGAGGAGGCGCAGCGATGATCGTGGTCACCGGCGCCGCCGGGTTCATCGGCTCGGCGCTCATCTGGCTGCTGAACCAACGCGGCGAGACCGACATCCTGGCCGTGGACGTGCACGCGTCGGCGGCGGGCGAAGCGAACCTGGCGCCGCTGCGTTTCGCGCGCGGCTATCAGAACCACCACGCGTTCCGCGACGACCTGCTGGCCGGCCGCTATGCCGGTCAATTGCGCGCCATCCTGCACATGGGAGCCTGCAGCTCGACGACCGAGACCGACTGGGACTACCTCGAGCGCAACAATCTTCAGTACAGCCGCGACCTGTGCCTAGCCGCCCGCCGGCAGAACGCCCGCTTCGTGCAGGCGAGCAGCGCGGCGACCTACGGGGATGGCGCCCAGGGATACCGCGACGATCACGACCTGCTCGATCGCTTGCAGCCCTTGAACCTCTACGCGAAGTCCAAGCACCTGTTCGATCTCTGGGCCCGCGACGAGGGGCTGTTCGACGAAATCTGCTGCCTGAAATACTTCAACGTCTACGGCCCGAACGAGTGGCACAAAGGCGACATGCGCTCGATGGTCCTGAAGGGGTTCGAGCAGGTGCGCGCGAGTGGCCGCGTGCGCCTGTTCCGCAGCGACCGCCCGGAGTATGCGGACGGCGGCCAGATGCGCGATTTCATCTACGTCAAGGAAGCCGCGGCGATGACCTTGTGGCTCCTGGATCGCCCTGCGGTCAACGGCGTCTTCAACATCGGCACCGGCCGGGCCTGCGACTGGAACACGTTGATCGGCGCCATCTTCGCCGCCTTGGGCCGCGAACCGCAAATCGAATACATCCCGCTGCCGGACCACTTGGCCGGCAAGTACCAGTACTTCACCGAGGCGGACATGACCAAGCTGCGCGGCGCGGGCTACCAGCAGCCAGATGTGCCCGTCGCCGACGCCGTGCGCGACTACGTCGTCGGACACCTGGTCCCGAACCGGCACCTGGGGGCGTGATTTGCGGCGGAACGAAATTCGACCACCGCTGCCGCCGCTTGCGAGCGCTTTGCTGGTGATGGCGGCGGCCGCCGCCGCCGATCCGGCGGCCGCGTACATCGGTCCGGGCGCGGGTTTCGCGCTCGGCGGTTCGCTCCTGTTCGCGC
>JAQULN010000331.1 GCA_028718575.1 Candidatus Krumholzibacteriia bacterium
GCCTCGCCCCGGACCTTGCAATCGGGCACCGATTTCAGGTTTTGCGGGCCGCCGACCGCGACGTCGGCGTGCATCTCGCCGTCTACGCGCAGCTCGGGGTGCTCCCGGTGCAGGATCTGGACGGCTTCGCGCACTTTGCGGGTCTCGGGCCGATCGTTGTCGCCGAAATTGGAGTACGACAGCATGGCGATGACCGGTTCGAGGCCGAAATGCCGCGCCACCTGCGCCGAAGTCAGCGCGATCTCGACGAGATGGCGGGCGTCCGGGTTGATCGCAATCGTCGTGTCGGCGAAGATGAAAACCTTACCCTCGGCCAGGATCACGTGCATGCCGACGGCCTGCCGCATGCCGGGCTGCAGCTCGGCCAACGGCAGCACGATGCGGATCGTGTCGACATAGCTGCGCGTCGCGCCGCAGACCATGCCGTCGGCATGGCCGGTGCGCAGCATCATGACGCCGTGGTGGATCGGCCGCTCGACCAGGCGCCGCGCCTTGGACAGGTCGCACCCCTTGCGCGCCCGCTCCTGGTGCATGATGCGGGCCATCTCGTCGTTGTCGGGACAATGCAGCGGATCCATGATCTCGACGCGATCGAGATTCAGGCCGATGCGCTGCGCGTTCGCCGCGATCGCCTGTTCGTTGCCTAGCAGGATCGGCTGGCACAGGTTCTCGTCCAGCAGAATGCGGCAAGCCTCGAGTACGCGATCGCGCTCGCCCTCGGCGAAGACGATGCGGCGCGGCACGGCGCGGGCCTGGCTGCGCATGCGGGTCATCACTTCCCAGCTCTTGTGGATCATGCCCTCGAGCCGCGTGCGGTAGGCGTCCCAGTCGGTAATCGGCGCGAGCGCGACACCCGTGTCGCATGCGGCCTTCGCGACCGCCATCGATTCGGCCACGAAAACGCGTGTGTCGAACGGCTTGGGAATGATGTACTCGGGCCCGAAGGCGAATTCCTGCCCGCCGTAGGCGCGGGAGACTTCCTCGGTCGCGGGCCGGCGGGCCAGGTCGGCCAAGGCGTGGGCCGCGGCCATCTTCATTTCTTCGTTGATCATGGTCGCGCGCACGTCCAACGCGCCGCGGAAGATGAAGGGGAAGCCGAGCACGTTGTTGATCTGGTTCGGGTAATCGCTGCGGCCGGTGGCGATGATCGCGTCGGGCCGCGCTTCGCGCGCGTCATCGTAGGTGATCTCGGGGTCGGGGTTGGCCATGGCGAAGACGATGGGCTTGTCGGCCATCGTCTTGAGCATGTCCTTGCTGACCAGGTTCTTGGTCGAGACGCCGATGAGGGCGTCGGCGCCGACGAGCGCCTCGGCCAGCGTGCGCTTCTTGGTGTTCTGGGCGAAGAGTTCCTTGTAGGGATTCATCCCCTCCTTGCGGCCTTTGTAAACCACGCCCTTACTGTCGGTGAGCGTGATGTTCTCGGCCTTGACTCCCAGCTGCACGATCAGTTTCGCGACGGCGATGGCGGCGGCGCCGGCGCCAGAGACGACCAACTTCAGGGCGGCGAGCTCCTTGCCTTGCAGCTGCACGGCGTTGATCAAGCCAGCCCCCGCGATGATCGCCGTGCCGTGCTGGTCGTCGTGGAAGACGGGGATCTTCATCGTCGCCTTCAGCTTCTCCTCGATATAGAAGCATTCGGGAGCCTTGATGTCCTCGAGGTTGATGCCGCCGAAGGTCGGTTCCATGAGCTGGCAGGCGCGGATGATCTCGTCGGGGTCTTCGCTGTCCAGGTTGATGTCGAAGACATCGACGTGGCCGAAGCGCTTGAAAAGCACCCCCTTGCCCTCCATGACCGGTTTGCCGGCCAGCGCGCCGATGTTGCCCAGGCCGAGGACGGCAGTTCCGTTGCTGACGACCGCGACGAGGTTGCCGCGGTTCGTGTACTTGTAGGCGAGCGCAGGGTCGGCGGCGATGTAGTTGCATGGCACGGCGACCCCGGGGGTGTAGGCGAGCGAGAGCTGCCGTTGCGTCAGGCAGGGCTTGGTGGGTACAACCTCGATCTTGCCTGGGCGTCCTTGGCTATGGTAATCGAGCGCATCCTGATCCCTGGTGGCCATGATCCGGGGTCCTTTCCGTTGAGTACAACGCCCGGGAATACAAACCGGGCCGGGAGCCTGCTAGTCGGAAAGGAGCTTCCGCTATTTCGTGCCGGATGTCCAGATTCTCGGTCACATCGCGGTGCCGCCGTCGTACACGGTCTGTTCGGCGAGGTAACGCCCGTCCGTAGCGACCACCGCTTCGACGACCCGCAGGTCGCGCCGCCCACATTGCTGCGCCGCCTGCACGGCCATGGCCGTCAAGCCGCGGCAACATGGCACTTCCATTCGCACGACCACGACGCAGGGGATGGTCGGTTCGGCCAGGATCGCCGCGAGTTTCGCGACGTAGCCCTCGGTGCGGTCGAGCTTGGGACAGGCCACGACCACCCCGCGGCCGCGCACGAACCGCCACTGTACGTCCGGCATGGCCACGGGCGAGCAAGTGCTCAGGAGGCAGAGGTCGCGATGGCGCAGAAACGGCGCGCTCGGCGGGACCAGGTGCAGCATGATCGGCCACTGGCGGAGGTCGGACGGGTTTACCGTCCCAGGATCCCGCGACGGCAGGCCCGCGGCGGCCGTGCGGCCGTCGCCCGCGGCCGCGAGCGGGAAAGGGGGTGTTCCCTTGGCTGACGACGGGTTGGGGGAGGAGGGGGAGACGCCGCCGCCAACGGCCGGGAACACCCTTGAACTCGATCCAGGGCAACCACCGCCGCCGGGTGGTTGCGTTCGCGCTAGGTCGGTGGGCGAGTGCGATTCGTGCCGGAATGCGGCGGCATCTAATGTTGCTGTACCGGCGTCCCCGCGCGTACGGGCGACATGAGCCCTGGCGGCGTCGGGGTCGTAGTCGGTGACTTCGCGTTCGACGATAGTCAACGCCCCCGTGGGGCAGGTTCCAATACAGTCTCCGAAGCCGTCACAGAAATCTTCCCGGACAATCTTGGCCTTGCCGTCGATGATTTGCAAGGCGCCTTCCGCGCAGCCGACCACGCATTCGCCACAACCATTACACAGAGACTCGTCGATTTCAACGATTTTTCGCACCGGCATGTTGCATCTCCCAGTCCGGGTCTGAAGGATAGAATACGCTTTATATCTCCGTTTCGCACGGTCGCTCGGCCGACAACGGAATTTGGACCATGCTGCGAGCAGGCACTATCATTGGCGCCGGCACCCGCCGCCCGGCGCCGGGCGGTGGCTACGGGACCGCAGTCAAAGGACTCAACGATGCCCATTCTCGTGCACGGCGACGTCACGATCGAAGTCGACGACGACGGATTCATGGTCGAGCCGCAGCGATGGGATGATCGCATTGCCCAGGCGCTGGCGAGCACTGAAGGCCTGGAGACGCTGACGGAGGCTCACTGGACGATCATGAACTACATCCGCGAATACCACGCGCAGTTCGGCGTAGCGCCCATGGTCCGCAAGCTCTGTAAAGATACCGGCTTCAAGCTCAAGGAGATCTACGAGCTGTTTCCCAGCGGCCCCGCGCGGGGGGCGTGTAAGGTCGCCGGGCTCGAGAAGCCGACCGGATGCGTGTGATTCGCGGCGCTGGGGAGCCTGCCGAGGAGACCGTTCGTGTCTGAACTTAGCATCGTTGTGCTCGGGGCCGGCGCGGCCGGGCTGAAAGCCGCCGCGCGCGCGCGCCGGTTGCTGCCGGCGGCCCATGTGACCGTGGTGGACCGGTACGAGACGATTCCCTGCGGCGCGTGCGGCCTGCCGTTGTACCTCGGTGGCGAGATCGACAGCCTCGACCCCTTGTGCCGGACGAGCTACGGGGCGTTGCGCGACCCCGATTTCTTCCGCCTGACCAAGGACATCACGGTGTTGACGGGCCGGCGCATCGTGGCGCTGGATCGCGACGCCGGCGCGGTCACGGTCGAGCAAACCGGCGACGGCAGCGAGCGCGTCATG
>JAQULN010000332.1 GCA_028718575.1 Candidatus Krumholzibacteriia bacterium
AGTCCGTTTCGAGGATCAGCGACGTGATCGGTACCGTGCTGACGAATCCCGCGAACACGGCGGGATACGCCAGTGTGACGACCGTGCCGTCAGAGAGCGTGAGGATCGTATTGACCGAGACGGGATAGCCGTCGAAGTCGGTGCAGAAGAAATCGCCGCCCACCGCGGTGACCGGAGCGCCGTCGAACACGATGGTGATCGGATCGAGGGCCGAGTTCGTGGAAATGGCGCCGGGGATGCCGAAGATTCCGTTCGGCGCCGAGGCGGTGTAGCTGTAGCCGTTGACGGGGCCGAAGAAGTAGCTGGCATCGTTAGGCACGCCCCAGTCCGCCCAACTGAAGTCGTCGAAGTAGTAGCCCGGGCTGATGATGGCGAGGAAGTCGGTGAGATTGCTGAATACGATGGTCGAGCGCTCCACCACGACCACCGGTCCGTCGCCTTCGAGATCAGCACTCCAGTTCTCCGGCTGCACGTAGGCGTTGGGGTTGTCGAGCATGGCGTCGCGGTCGACCGCCAGCGCCGCGCCGGCGAGCGAGATGGCCAAGAGAGCGGTAACGAGGATACGCATGGAAGGCTCCTTTCACGGCGAAAACCGCACGACACGCATCCCCGCGCGGGTCGTTCCCGACCTTGCTCGAGGTCGGGCGGCAGACGCTAGACGGAACACGATCCCCGCGGGGGCGAATTAAACCGATTGTACTCGTTTTGGAGATGAATTGTCAACAGTTTCGTGACACCTAGATCACGCCCTTCTGCTTCAGTGCCTCGACGTCCTCGGCGGCGTAGCCGATTTCCGCCAGCACCGCCGCCGTGTGCTCGGAGAGCCGCGGCGGCGGCGCCTCGAGCCGGCCTGGTGTGCCGGAGAACTTGGCGCTCAGGCTGAAGAACGGGATCTCGCCGATGCCTGCCACGGCGAGCTTGCGCAGCGTTTCGCGGTGCTCGCACTGCGGCTGCAGGAGCGCTTCCTCGAGCCCGATCACCGCGCCCGACGGAATGCCCAGCGCGTTCAGCTTGTCGACCCAATAGCGCGTGGGCTGCTGCGTGAGCTTGGCTTCGAGCAGCGGCGTCAGCAGTTTGCGATTGGCCTTGCGCGTGTCGCGCTCTTTGAAGCGCGGGTCCTCGATGAGTTCGGGCAGGTCGAGGACGCGGGCGAGGTCTTCCCACTGTTTCTGTTGGTTGGCGGCGATGTTGATGCCGCCGTCCTGGGTGGCGAACGTGCCTGACGGCGCCGCCGTGAAGTTGTCGTTGCCCATCGGCACCGGGTGCTGGCCGCCGATCAGCAGGTTGGCCGCGACCCAGCCCATCAACGGCATGATCGAATCGAGCAGCGCGACGTCGATCATCTGGCCCTGGCCGGTGCGTTCGCGACCGTAGAGCGCCGCCATGATGGCGAACGCCGCGTTGAGGCCGCCGACGGTGTCGCAGACCGGGAATCCGCAGCGCAGGGGGTTCAGCCGTTCGTCGCCGTTGACGGCCATGACGCCCGACAGGCCCTGGATGATCTGGTCGTAGGCGGGCTTGAAGGCGTCGGGACCGGTCTGGCCGAAGCCGGAGATCGCGCAGTAGATGATGCGCGGATTCAGGGCGCGCAAGCTCTCCCACCCGAAACCGAGGCGGTCCATCACACCGGGACGGAAGTTCTCCACCACGACGTCGGCCGTCACGACCAGCTTGCGGAAGATCTCCTTGCCCTCGGGGGCCTTGAGGTCGAGCGTCACGGATCTTTTGTTGGCGTTCTGCGCCAGGAAGCTCGTGCCCATGAGCTGTTTGTTCAGATCGGGCCGGTTGCCGAGCTTGCGCGCGAGGTCGCCGTCCTTGGGATTCTCGATCTTGATCACCGTGGCGCCGAGCAAGGCCAGATGCAATGTGGCGAATGGGCCCGACAGGACGTTGGTCAGATCCAGGACGCGGATGCCCTCGAGAAGCTTCATGTCCGTCTCCTTGCTTGCCTACGCCGGCAACGCCGGCGACGCCGGTGACGCCGGCCCGAAATCGACGATCGAACCCGACTTGAGGATGAACCCTGGCAGCTCGCGGTCGAAGAAGCGGCCGATGTCCCGCGCGACCTCGACCAGCGCCTGCAGATCGATGTCCCGCCGCAGCCCCGTGCGCTGCAGCGTGTGCACGAGATCTTCGGTCGAGACGTTGCCGGCCGGCACCTTGGTGAACGGGCAGCCGCCCAGGCCGCCACAGGCGGCTTCCAGCGAGCGCGCGCCGGCCTTGATCGCGGCCCAGCAGTTCGCCAGTCCGAGTCCATAAGTGTTGTGGAAGTGGGCGGTGAGCTGGACCGCGGGGTCGAGCGCTTTGATGGCGCCCAGCAGCTCCTCGACCTGCGCGGGGTTGGCGTGGCCGGCGGTGTCGGCCAGGCTGATCGCCTTGATGCCGGCGGCGAGGTAATCCTGCACGAGGGCGAGCACGCGCTCGCGCGGGATCGGCCCCTCGAAGCCGCAGCCGAAGGCCGACTGCACCGACACCTGCACGAGCTTGCCCGCGGCCTGCGCTTGCTTGGCCATCGGGACGATGCGCGCCAGGGCTTCGCCGGGGCTCATGCCGGTGTTCTTGCGGGAATGCGTCTCGGAGGCCGACACGCCCATGCAGAACATGTCGACCCCGCAGGCCAGGCCGCGCTCGAGCCCGCGCTCGTTCAGCACCAAGCCGGAGAACACAACCCCCGCCGGCCGGTTCGCCGCCGCCGAAAAGTGCGTGAACAGACGATCCGTGTCGGCCATCTGCGGCACTTTTTCCGGGTGGACGAACGACCCGAGCTGGATGATGTCGACGCCCGTGGCGGCCAGCCCCTCGATCCAGGCCACCTTGCGCTCGAACGGGACGGCTTGTTTCTCGACCTGCAAACCGTCGCGTGGACCGACCTCGTGGATGATCAGTTGCGGCATGGCGTTTCTCCTCGCTCGCCGCGCGTGCCGTGCGGCGCGTGCCGCGCTCGCGGCGCCGTCAATGTAACCGCCATAGAAA
Source organism: Candidatus Krumholzibacteriia bacterium (assembly GCA_028718575.1). Classification (GTDB taxonomy): domain Bacteria; phylum Krumholzibacteriota; class Krumholzibacteriia; order LZORAL124-64-63; family LZORAL124-64-63; genus Glo-17. Next base: position 2,974 of record JAQULN010000332.1, read on the forward strand.
AGGCGAAGTTAGATAGCCGAGCGCGGCAAGTCAAGCCTGATCGGCAGCCTGTCGCGCGGAGTCGCGCCACGGCAAAACGACGCCCAGCTCGCGGGCTTTGGCCTCGCATTCGGCGCGTTCGCGGTTGCGTACGAGTCGGCCGGTTTCGGCCGCCGCAGCCAGCCAGCCCGCCTCGCGCGCGATCGCCAAGGCGGCCTCGGTGTCGCCGCGCCCAAGCGCGCCCAGGATGCCGCGTTCGAGGCGCGAGAGGCTCAAGGCGCCGCTGCGGTAATCGCAGAACGCTTCCCACACCAGCGGCACCCAGCGGGCGACGATCTGCTCGCCGATCACCGTGGCGTAGGCGCGGATCTCCGCCTGGGCGTGGCTGTCCATGCGCAAGCCGAGGAAATGCAGCAGATTGTGCAGATCGAGCTTCCAGTAGGCCTCGGTGTAGGTGCACAGGGGCAGGTCCTTGCGGGCTTGTTCGCGCGCGACGCCGCGCGCCAGCCGTTCGTTGTAGACGGCGCGCGCCCGTTCCTGCAGCTCTGTCTCCTGGCGCGATAGCTCGGCGCCCAGCTCGGCCGGCAGCAGGCCCTCGCTGCCCTGGCGGTTGTTGGCCGCCTGGCCGCGCCAAGCCGTCGGCGCGGTGCGCTGGGCGGCGTCGATGGCGATCGAGTAGCGCGTGCTGGTCTCGTTGACCGAGGCGGTGCGGTGCCGGATCCATTGCCGCCAGGCGTCCATCGGCACTCGCACGTGGAGTTTCAACTCGCACATCTCGAACGGCGTGGTGTGGCGATGGCGCAGCAGGTAGCGGATCAAGCCGCGGTCGTCGCTGACGTGTTTGGTGCCCTGGCCGTAGCTGACGCGCGCGGCCTGCACGACGGCGGCGTCGTCGCCGAGGTAGTCGACGACGCGCACGAAGCCGTCGTCCAGCACGGGAAGGACCTCGCCCAGGATCGCATCGAGAGCCGCCACGTGAGGGCGCCGCAGACGCTCGGCT
>JAQULN010000333.1 GCA_028718575.1 Candidatus Krumholzibacteriia bacterium
GTGATCGATCTGGCGCGGGCGCGGATCGAGCCGCAGGCGTGCGAGATCATCGATCAGACCATGTTGGAGGCCGTCGCCAAGGCCTTCGAGTTTCCGCTGGCGACCGATATCGAGGCGGTCATGATCTGCGAACTGGCCGGCGCTGCCGGCGCAGTCGACGTCGACGCCGCCCGGGCCGGCCACGCGCTGCGCGCCGCCGGTGCTCGCCGGGTGGAGGTCGGTCGCGACACTGCCTCGCGGGAGCGCCTCTGGCAATGCCGCAAGCATGCCTTCGGTGCGGTCGGCCGCCTGTCGCCGAGCTATATCTCCCAAGACGTGGTCGTGCCGCTCGAGGCGTTGCCCGAACTGGTCGGCGACATCGAAGCGATCAGGCGCGACCAGCGAGTCACGATCGCCACCGCGTGGCACGCTGGCGACGGCAACCTGCATCCGGGCATCCATTTCGACGATCGCGATCCGGACGCGGCGGCTCGCGCGCGCCAGGCCGCCGACGCCATCTCGCTGCGGGCGATTGCGCTCGGCGGCAGTTGTACGGGCGAGCATGGCATCGGACTGGAGAAACGCCACCTGATCGGCCGGCAGCTCGACCGCACCGCGTTGCGGTTGATGCAAGGGATCAAGGATCTCTGCGATCCGACCGGCATTTGCAATCCCGGCAAGGTGCTGCCGCCGCCCGGCGACGGAACGGCGGCCCAGCCGGTGCCGGTGCGCGTCGACTTTCGTTGGGAGAGCCTGACGGTCACCGCGCCGGCCGACGTGCCGCTGGCCGTTCTGCAGGGCGAAGCCATGACGCGCGGGTACTGGATTCCCGTGGGCGCGGCGTATCGCGGGCGCGTGGCCGCGCCCGGCCTGGGGGGCGATCTGACCGTCGGCGCCATGATCGACGCCGGCACCACGGGGCCGTCCTTGCTCGGATCATTGCGGCCGACGGACGCGGTCCTGGCGCTCTGGGCCGAATCCGGTGACGGCGAGGTCTTCCGCGCGGGCACGGCCACGCTGAAAGACGTGGCCGGTTACGATCTGGTGCGCTTGCTCGTCGGCAGCGGCGGGATGCTCGCCAAGCCTCTGGCCGCCAGCCTGCGTTTGCGCCCGCTGCCGACGGCGGTGGGGATCTGGAGCTGGCCGGATGTACCGCCCTTCTTCCCCAGCGCATGCCGCCGCGAGTTCATGGGCGTCTTGCGGCGCCACGAGCATCCTGCGTTGGCGGTACGCAGTCCGCATCTGGATGGATCGTTGCTGTGGGTCCTGGCCGCGGGGTATGGCCGCGGCGGCGACCTCGATCGCCTGCAGGCCGATCTCGAGACCTGGAGCGAGGACCATGGGCTGGCGCGACCGCACGGCGGGCGCGACGCGTTCGCTGTAGTCGGCCGGGCGTCGTTGCTGGCAGGCTTGCCCACTTGGGCGGTCGCTGCGCCCGACTGGACCCTGCTGACGCGCCGCGAAACGCTGCCGGATTGGCCGCGTCCGCGGCGTTTGATCTGGCAGGCCCAGCCCGAGATGCTGTGGATGCCGGAGGCGCCGGCCGAAGAACCCGTCGGCTGGATCGCCGACAACGTATTCCGAGACGGGAAGCTGCAATGGCCGCCGCCGCCGCCGCCGTCGGTGCCGTACCACTTGCTCGCCGGCTTGAAGCGGCTCTTCGATCCGCACCTGCGCTTGCCGTGCCCTGGCTGGCTGCAGGCGATCCTGACGGAGGCCGCGCGATGATCGGTCCGACCGACACGACGCGGCTCGACCAGTTGTTGCGGCGTTGCGTCCACTGCGGTCTCTGCCTGCCGCACTGCGCGACCTATCTCGCCTCTGGCGACGAGACCCTCTCACCGCGCGGGCGCCTGCTGCTGCTCGGCGAAGTCCTGGCCGGGCGCCTGCCGCCGGACGCGCCGGCCGTCGCGCAGGCGTTCGACCGCTGCCTCGGGTGCCTCGCGTGCAGCGCGGTGTGTCCCAGCGGCATCAGCGCCGAGTTGCTCGCCTACGCTCGCGAAATCGGCCGCAGCGCCGATCGCTGGCGTCGCTTCGCGTTATCCAACCTGCTCGACCGCCGGCCGGTGCTGCACATCGTGCGCCGCGCAACCGCCTGGGCGCGGGCCGTCCTGGCGAGATTAGGCGGCGTAGAGTGGCGCGCGCGACTGGCCGCCGCGCCGCGGCCGGTTGCCGGGCTGGCCAGGCTCGTCGGCGCGGTGCCGGCATCGCCGCGCCGCGACCAGGATCTGGTCAACCTGTTGGATCATCTGACGGGCGGCGTCCTCGCGGATGCAGCGCCGCGTTCAACCGTGCGCGCGGCGCCCGCCGCGCCGGCCGCTGGTCCGCGCCTAGTCTGGTTCCGCGGCTGCGCCGACGCGGCTCTCTTGCCCGGCACGGCGGCGCGTCTACGCGAGCTGCTCGCGGCGTGCGGTTGTGCGCTGGTCGATCCGCCGGGACAGGTGTGCTGCGGAGCAATCGCTGCGCATTCCGGGCGCCCCGCCCGGAAACGGCGCCTGCGCGCGCGCAATCTCGCCGCGCTGCGCGCGCCATTGGCTGCGTCCGACTGCTTGGTGGTCGCAGCGGCCGGCTGCGGGCTCGAGCTAAGCGATGATCGCGCGGCGTTTGGCGACAAGGTCCGCGATGCCGCCGTCGTGCTGGATCAGATCCTGCCGGCGGCGCTCGGATCGCTCCCCCTGAGGATCGCCGTGCACGAGCCCTGTCATCTTCGCCACGGACTCAAAGACGCTGCGGCACTGCGCCGCGTGTTGGCGCGCATCGACGGTGTCGAGGTGCTCGAGGCTGCCGAGGTCGATGTCTGCTGCGGCAGCGCCGGCGTCTATGCGCTTCGTCATCGCGAGCTTTCGCGCGCCATGGGCCGGCGCAAGGCCGCGATGCTCGCCGCGACCGGCTGCGACCTGGTGGTAACGACCAGCCCAGGCTGCCTGGGTCAGATCGCCGACGGACTGGCGTTCGTGGCCCCGTCGTTGCCGATCGTGCCGCTGAGCGATCTCGTTTGGTACGCCTGGTTCCACGGCGCGAGGGTTGTGCCTCGCTCATTGTTGCTCGACACCTGAGCGCCTGGGCGATCCTCCCGGCGGAATGCGGGGGTTGACGCCGGACTGAATAATTGATACATTCGAATTTATGAATATTAAACCAGCCGACCCCGCTGGCGTCTTCCAGGCGGTCAGCGATCTCACTCGATTGAGATTGCTGCGATTGCTGGCGCGCCACGAGCTGAACGTGCAGGAGTTGGTGGCGATCCTGCAGATGCGCCAGCCGAGCGTCTCGCGGCACCTGGGTGTGCTGCGCGACGCCGGCTGGGTCGAGCAGCGGCGGGAGGGTACGTGGAGCTGGTACCGAGCTGTTCCGGCGGCCGGCTTCGCCGGCGGCGCTGAATTGCAGCGAGCCGTCGCGGCGGCAGCCGAACATGTTGCGGGGGCGCCGGATGACGACCGGCGGTTGGCGGCCGTGATTGCCGAGCGGGAACTGCGCGAGCGCGAGGCCTTTGCCGGTGCGGCCGACCACTGGGACCAGATCCGCCGCCAGTATGAGCATCCGGATCTGCAGACCGCGGCCGTGGCCGCTCTTGTCGCGCCGGAACTACGGGTCATCGATGTCGGGACCGGCACCGGCGCCTTGCTGCCGCTCTTGGCGCAGGCCGCGGCCGGCGTGATGGCCGTGGATCGCAGCGAAGCGTTGTTGATCCGCGCGCGGAAACGCTGCCGCGACGCCGGGTGCCGGAACGTTTGTTTCCAGCGCGCCGACGTGCATGCGTTGCCTTTTGCCGACGCCGCGTTCGCCGCGGCCTACACGAGCATGGTCTTGCATCACGTGGCCGACCCGGGCATTGCTTTGCGCGAACTCGCGCGGGTCGTGCGGCCGGGCGGGATTGTGGTCGTGATAGAATTCACGCGCCACAATCTGAACTGGCTGCAGGATCAACTCGCCCATCGCTGGCTGGGCTTTGAACGCGACCAGCTCGCT
>JAQULN010000334.1 GCA_028718575.1 Candidatus Krumholzibacteriia bacterium
GAGGTCTTCGGCGAGCACCTCGTCGGTCTGCTGTTCGAGCAGTTCCTCGCCGAACTCGCTGAGGAATTCGACGTCGCGCTCGTACTCCTCCGCGAGTAGCTCGATGTGCTCCTTGTCCAGACGCTGGTTCATGGTCACCATGATGCCCAGACCGAACAGCTTGGCGATGATCTCGCGGGCCGGCACTTCGAGCTTTTCAGCGAACTCTTGCACAGTGATGAACTCGGTGACCCGCAAAGCGGCCTCCTCGCTGCCGGCCTCCTGCACACCGCCCTTGCGACGGCGGCGCGTGCGGCCGCCGACGCCTTCCATCTGCGCCATGGTCAACTTGAGCTGCCGCTCGACCTCGGCTTCATCGACCTTCTTCTTCTTCGAGCGCGACCGCTTGCGGCGCGCCCCCACCGCCTCCTGGGCGGCCTTCTCGTCCTGCCGGCGGCGAATGGCCGCTTGGATCGATTCTTTCGCACTGAGCGAACTGGTAGCGGCCGTGTCGGCGGTCCGCGGCGCCGCCGGATTTGCCGCCGCCGGAGTCGGCGCCGGGCGCCCAATGTCGCTCACCTTGAAGCCGTCGTTCTTGATCGCCGGCCGTCGCCGCCCGGTCTCGACCGCCGCAGCCGCCGCGGATTCCACGGCGGCCGCTTCGGCCGCCGTAGTCGTCGGCGTTGCCGCTTCTGCGGTCCCCGGCTCGACGGCGGCCGCACCGCCGGCGCCGCGATCAGCCGCCGCGGCGGCGGGCTCTCGCGGGCCGGGCGCTGCCTCGCCGGCAACCGCCGGCTCGGCGACGCCGGTTACGGGTTTCCCTGTCGCCGTCGGCGCCGCCGCCGCGGACTCGGCCGCTTCGGTCGGCGGCAGTGCCTCCGCGTCGCTCTCCGCCGTTTTCTTGACGAGCTTCGGCCGCTTCAGTACGCGCTCTTGCCGGTGCTCTTCCCGCTGCTGGGCGCGCTCGGCTTCCAGACGTTCCTGCTGGCGGCGTTCGTTTTCGACCTTGGCGCGCTCGCTTTCGAGTTCCGCGGCTCTCCGCGCCGCTGCCTCTTTGGCCACCCGCGTCTGCTGGCCGGTCTTGGTGATGACCACGACCTTGGACTTGGCCGCTACCTTTTTCTTCTTCTTTTTCGCCGCCGTCTTTTTCTTGGGCGCTTCGACAATCTCCGGTTCGTCGGGCGGCTGCGGACGCGGCAAGGGGCGCAGGCTGGCAATGCTTTCGAGCTTGGCGGGATCCAGCTTGTGCGCGCGCGCGTAATTCTGTCGGGCCAGTTCACGCTTACGCTGGAAGACTCCGTGGATCTTGTCCACCGAATCATCCTCGACCACGCTCATGTGACTCTTGGCTTCGACCTTCATCTTCTGCAGCAGCAGCATGATCTGCTTGCTGTCGACGCCGTAGTGCCGCGCCAGCTCGTACACTCGCAGTTTTCTCACCAACGTCACACCTCCAGCCGTGGTCGCGTCAGCTCCTGACGGCGCCGGCCGCCGCGGGATCAGCCACCACGCCGAGCTCGAACAAACCCCTCACAAAACTCTTGTCGGCCACGGCCACCACGGCGAGATCCGCGCGGCCCAAGCGGGCGGCGAGTTCGCCGCGGGTCAGCAAATCGCCGACGATGCCCCGAACCGGTTGCAGCCGCGACCAACGCCGGCGCTGCGGGGCGCTGGCGTCGCAAGCCATGATGATGACCGGCCGGGCGCCGCTGCTCACCATTTTCTGCACCGCCGTCGCGCCAAGCGCCAATCGCCCGGCCCGGCGCGCCAGACCGAGCAACGCCAGCGCGTGCTCGGCAGCGGTCGACCAGCCCGCGGTCGGTGCTGCGCGTCCTGCGGCGTTCATTCAATCCTCCGTACGCTTCGGCGACGAAGCGTCGGCGTCGTCCGGCGCCGCGGCGGGCTCGTCGTCTACCGTGTCCGTCGCGTCCGCCGCGTCCTCTGCTTCGTCCTCGCCGGACACCTTCTGTTCGAAGCCGCTGAACGGATCCGCCGGCATCACGGCGTCGGCCGGCACGGTCGCTTCCGCTTCCACAACGCCGGCGTCCAGCTTGCTTTCGTCGATCAGGCCGTCGCCGAGCTCTTTGCTGAGCTCTTCCTGGACGGTCGCCTCGATGACGCGCTCGAGTTCGGCGAGCGTCGCTTCGGCCGTCTCCTGCAACTGCTCCGCCGTTGCGTCGCCGACACCGGGCAGGCCGGCCAGCGCCGCGCGATCGATGCGCGCCAGCGCCCGAATGGTGTCGATGCCGGCATCGCGCAGCGCCGCCGCCAGCTCCGGCGTCATGTCGGACATCTCGTCCAGCCGCATGGAGACCTCTTCGGCCACGCGCTGGCGGATGCCGTATTCGCGCGATGAGACCAGATCGATCTTCCAGCCGGTCAGTTTCGCGGCCAGGCGAACGTTCTTGCCCTCCTTGCCGATAGCCTTGCTGAGCTGGTCTTCGGTGACCACGACGGTCGCTTCGCCGCGCGCGTCGTTGAGAATGACCTGGTTGACCTCGGCGGGGCTCAGCGCCCGGCTGATGAGTTGGATCGGGTCGGGGCTCCAGAGCACGATGTCGACGCGCTCGCCTTTCAGTTCATGCGTGACCGCTTGGACGCGGCTCCCCTTCATGCCCACGCAGGAACCGATGGGATCGACGCGATCGTCGCGGCTCTGCACGGCGATCTTCGAGCGCGTCCCCGGCTCCCGGGCCACGGCCTTGATTTCGACGATGCCTTCTTGGATCTCCGGCACTTCCTGCGCGAACAACGCTTTGAGGAAATCCGGATGGCTGCGCGACAGGATGATCTGCGGTCCCTTGGCGCTGTCGAGCACCTCGATGATGAAGGCCCGTACGGCGGCGCCCTGGCGCAGGGGCTCGGTCCGGATCTGCTCGCGGTGCGGCAACAGGGCTTCCACCCGACCGAGATTGATCAAGGCGTTGCCGCGCTCGAGCTGCTGCACCTTGCCCTCGATGATGGTGTTGACCTTGTCCTTGAATTCTTCGTAAATCTGGAAGCGCTCGGCTTCCCGCACCTTCTGGACGAGGATCTGCTTGGCGACCAGGATCGCATTGCGCCCGAACTGATCGAGCGGCAATTCCCAGCGCACCTCGTCGCCGATCTCGACCTCGTCGCCGAACTCGAGCTGCGCCTCCTCGAGGCTGATCTCCAGATCCGGGTCGAGCACCTCGGCCGCCACGGTCTTGACCTGCTCGACGAGCATCTCGCCGGTCTGCGGATCGACCGTAGCGACGACGTTCACCTCGGCCCCCAACTTTTTCTTGGCCGCGGACTGCAACCCCGCTTCCAGCGATTCAACGATGATCGACTGGTCGAGGTGCTTCTCCCGCGTGATGGCCTGTAAGGCCTGGATCACGTTGTGGTCCATCGTCAGCTCCCGTCCCTCTCGTCCAAGTCCGTAGACTCCGTCGCGGCGGCGTCGGCGACCGGCCGCCGGCCCCGGCGAGTTCGTTTCGCATCCTTGCGCCGGCGGCGATCGGCGCGGATCAACGCCTGCACGTCGACGTCTTCGTCCAGATTGGCTTCCAAGACGGCCTGCAGCGGCACGGTCACCGCAAGCGCGGCCTGGTCCGGCGCCGCGTCGCGCGCCGGCTGCGGGATGATCGTCAGCCGGTCAGCAGCCACGGCGTCGAGCCGCCCGCGCAGGTGCTGCGGCCGGCGCCCGGCGTCGGTCGGCAGTCGCCAGCGCAGCTCGATGTTGCGCCCGACGGCGGCCTGGAAGTGCGCCACTCGCCGCAGGGGACGCCGTGTGCCCGGCGAGGACACCTCGAGCACCCAGGGCCCCGGGAACCAGTCGGTCCCCTCCAGCAACAGACTCGCCGTGCGCGAAGCGGCTGCGCAACCGTCCAGATCGATGTGGTCTGCGCCCAGCAGGTCCACATACAGACGTACCTGCCAGCGGCCGCCACCCTGGTAGATCCGCACATCGAGCAGATCCCAGCCCTCAGCC
>JAQULN010000335.1 GCA_028718575.1 Candidatus Krumholzibacteriia bacterium
ATCGCCGACGCCCTCAACTATCGCTCGGTAGCCAAAGACGTGATCGCGTTGGTCGAGGGTTCGGCGTTCTACACCGTCGAGAAGCTCGCGACCGAGATCGCCCGCCTGGTGGTGACCGGCTTTCCGGTGCAGTCCGTCACAGTGCGCGTCGAAAAGCCGGGCGCGTTGCGCTTCGCCGAATCGGTGGGCGTCGTCATCAACCGCACGGCGGCCGATTTCGCCGCCGAAGCGTGACGCCGTGAACCGCGTTTTCGTGCTGCTGGGCTCCAACGTGGACAAAGAGCGCAATCTCCCCGCGGCGGTCGCGCTGCTGCGCTCGCACGGCCTCGTGGCGGTCAGCCCCGTGTACGAGACCGCGCCGGTGGGCACGGCGCATTCCGGCACGTTTTTCAACGCAGCCGCCGAAATCCTGACCCCGCTCGGTCCGGCGGCGTTCAAACGCGACGTCTGCGGTGCCGTCGAGCGGGCGCTCGGCCGGGTGCGCGACCCGCGGGACAAATTCGCGCCACGCACGATCGATCTGGATATCGCGCTGTGGAACGACGAGGTGCTCGATGTCCTCGGGTCGCCGGTGCCCGATCCCGACCTCCTGTGCTGCTTGCACGCCGCGTTGCCCCTGGCGGACCTGGCTCCCGAAATGCGCTATCCGGCCGACGGGCGGACCCTGGCCCAGATCGCGCGCGAACTGGCGGCCGCCGGCGCGACCAACGGCGACGCGCCGGGCTACCCCCGCCGGCGGTCCGATGTTATCATCTGACTGATGCGGCCGCGGACGGTGTCGCGTGGAGGACAGGCATGGCGGACCTGAAGAAAAAGCTCATCGTGGTCGGCGACCGGATCCTCGTGCGCCCCGAGAGCGGCGAGGAACGGACCGGCGCCGGGCTCTATCTGCCGCAGACTGCGGTGTCATCGCGCCAAGCGCAAGGGGGCTGGGTGGTGACCGTCGGCCCCGGCGTGCCGATCCCCGAACCGGCCGACTTCGAAGACGCTGATTTCGGCGAACATTCGCAGCCCCGCTACCTGCCCATGCAGGCGCAGGAAGGCGACTACGTGCTGTTTTTGAAGAAGGCGGCTATCGAGATCACCTTCGACAAGAAGCAGTACCTGATCGTGCCCAACGCGGCGATCCTCGTGTTGATCCGGGAAGAGTGGGACCCCGCGGCCTGGCACGACGACGCGGCCGAGTGAGCGGCCGCGTGAGCCGCCCGCCGAACATCAGCGCCGCGCTTCGATCAGCGCCGCACGCACGTAACGCTCGGCCCCGCTGCCCGGCTCCCAGTCCTTGATGAACTCCCCGCTGCGCTCGTTGACCGCGATCCGGATATCGGCGAAGCCGGCCTGGCGCAAACTCGCCTCGAGTTCGGCCACCGTGGCGGCGCCGCTGATGCAGGAACACAGCGAGCTGTCGCTGGCCGCCAGATCGCGCGGCAGCTCGGCCACCCGCACGACATCGCTGATCGCGAGGCGGCCGCCCGGTTTGAGCACCCGGAAGGCCTCACGAAAGACCTGGGTCTTGTCGGGCGTGAGGTTGACGACGCAGTTGGACAGGATCACGTCGACCGAGGCGTCGGCCACGGGCAGATACGCCAACTCGCCGAGGCGAAATTCAACGTTCGTACGCCCGGCCGCCGCCGCTGCCGCGCGCGCGCGGGCGATCATCTCGGGGGTCATGTCCACGCCGATCGCGCGGCCGTTCGCGCCGACTTGCTCGGCGGCCAGGAAGCAGTCGAAGCCCGCGCCGGAGCCGAGGTCCAGCACGGTCATGCCCGGCGCCAGCATGGCGGCGGCCAACGGGTTGCCGCAGCCCAGGGTAAGGTTGGCGCTTTCCGGCAGCGTCGCGATCTGCTCCTCGGAGTACCCCAGGGCGCGGGCGGCTTCGCGCAGCGCGAGCGGCTGCTCGTCGCCGCAGCAGCCGAGAGTCTGCCCGGAGGCGATCCCGGCATAGCGCTCCCGGACCACGGCGAGTTGATGTTCAGGATGACGTGGTTCCTTCATCTCGGGACGACCTTTTGTCGGGTTGACTTCTCACTACCGCGCGGCGACGATGGTCCGTACGGCGTCCGGCGCGATGTCGCGGTGTTCGCCGAGCATCGTCTTGCGGGCGGTGAAGCGCTCGGCGATGCGCGCGGCCGCTTCGCCCGCGTCGATTCCATAATGGCCAAGCCGCGTCGGCATGTCGAGCGCGTGGAAGAAGGCCTCGACCGCTGCGATTGCGGCGTCGGCTCCGTCGACATTGAATACCCGCCGGCCGAGTTGTGCCAGTTTAGCCTGCTTGCGCTCCAGCTGGTCCCGCCAGACGCCGGGCAGCACCACGGCAAGCGTCTCGGCGTGGTCCAGACCATAGAGCGCGGTCAATTCGTGTCCGATCATGTGGGTGGCCCAGTCGTGCGGCACGCCCATGCCGATCAGGGAATTCAACGCCAGCGTGGCCGACCACATCAGATCGGCGCGCGCGGCGTAATCGCCGGGGGCCGCCAGGGTCACCGGGCCGCGCTCGACCAGAGTCTGCAGAATGGCCTCGGCCAGTCGGTCCGGCAGCGGTGCCGCGGTGTAGCTGGTGACATACTGCTCGCAGACGTGGACGAAGGCGTCGACGATGCCGTTGCGCACCTGCTTGGCGGGCAAGCTGACAGTGGCAGTCGGGTCCAGGATCGCGAAGCGCGGGAAAGCCAGCGGCGAGCCGAAGGCTCGTTTCTCCTGCTTGTCGGTATGGCTGATCACGGCGCCGCTGTTGCTCTCCGAGCCGGTGGCCGGCAGGGTCAACACGACGCCGAGCGGCAACATCGCCTTGATCGCGCGGCCGCCGCTGGTGCAGATCCGCCAGGGGTCGTCGCCCTCGAAACAAGCGGCGGCCGCGATGAACTTGGCGGCATCGATGACCGAGCCGCCGCCGACGGCAAGGATGAAGGCAACATTCTCGGCACGGCAAACGGCCGTGGCGCGCAGGCAGACTGCCAGGGACGGATTCGGCTCGACGCCGCCGAATTCGCGCAGGTCGTGATCATTCAGGGCGGCCGTCACTTGCGCGTGCACGCCGTTGCGCAGGATCGAACCCCCGCCGTACAGTAGCAAGACCTTGCCGTCGCGCGGCGTCAGTTCGCTCAGCTTGGCGATCGCACCCTGGCCAAACACGACGCGGGTCGGATTGTAGTAGTGGAAGTTCTGCATGGCGAACCGCCTCTCGGTGGCGTGATTTGACAGGTTCCGGCGTTCAATCTAGCATCCTTGCGGGAACTCGCCCACGAGCGAACCCCGATTCCTGGGCGCAACAAGGCGGTGATCATGGCGTTGGATAGACCCGGATCGCAAGAGCACGCGTCGGCGGATCTGCCGGATCGGTATCGGGTCATGATCGAACGATCGCCGTTCGGTATCCTGCTGGTCGACGCCGGCGATTGCTGCCGCTACCTCAACGACGCGGCTTGCGCGTTGACGGGTTACGCGCGCGAGGAAATGCTGGGGCGCAATCTGCTGGACCTATTGCCGGAGCAGCTGCGCGAATTCGGCCGCCGGCATTTCGCGCAGATTCGCGGCCGCGAGATTGAGGTCGCGGAACTCCCGTTTCCCCGCCGCGACGGCACTGAGTGCTGGTGGTCGGTGCGCGCGGTGCTGCTGGACGGCGGCCGCTTCCTCGGCTACATCCGCGACATCACCGGGCGCCGCACCGTCGATCTCAATTTGCAGCGTGAGCAAGCCCGCCTCGACCGGGTGGGCGACGTGGCACGAGTCGGCTGGTGGGAATTCGATTTCAACACCGGACGCGCCATCGGCTCCTCGCACGCGCGCGATATCTACGGCTTGCCGCCCGGACAAGATTTTACGATCGCGCTGGTCCAAGAGATTCCGCTGCCGGAGTGCCGGCCTTACTTGGACGCGGCGCAAAAAGACCTGGTAGACGGCGTGCGGCCCTACGACGTCACCTT